>CAZGWX010000204.1:0-10318 GCA_964529515.1 uncultured Acidimicrobiaceae bacterium | reverse complement strand
TTTGGTTTTTCGCTTCCGATCGTGGCTCAGCGCGTGTTCGCGTCGATCCAATCCAGATAGGGCTGGTGGCCCTCCGTCACCGAAACCATGATCACCTGCGGGACCTCATACGAGTGGCGACTGAGGATGAACGCCTCGACGTCTGAGTAAACGTCCGACCGGGTCTTGATCACCAGCAGCCACTCGTCGTCTTCGACAATCTTGTTCTTCCAGGTGTACACGCTCGAAATCGGGAGCATCTGGACACCGGCGGCGAGCTGCTCCTCGACCAGCCCCTGGGCGATCGAGCGGGCTTCAGCTTGCGAGCCGCATGAGACGAGGATGAGCGTCGCATTGGTCACCACCCGAAGAGTACGCCGGCACCGACCAACCACCTGGGCGTAGCCTCGGGGGGTGGGAATCGCCTCCGATCTCGACTACCGGATCACGCCCCAGACCCTCCTGCAACGAGTGCTGAATCGGATCGCCGGCACCTGGCCGATGCCGAGGTTGATCGCACCGATCCTGCCCCGAGTCGACCTGCTGATCTCCAGTCTCACGGAAGGGAAGTCGAGCATCTCTTCGACCGGCGGTCAGCAAGTTCTCTGGGTCGGTGTCCGTGGCAGAGAGACCGGAAGGCTGCGCGAGGTTCCCCTGCTTGCTTTCCCCTTCCGTGAGGACCTCGCGGTTATCGCGTCCAATTTTGGCCGTCCTCACAACCCGTCGTGGGTGCACAACCTGCGGGCCAACCCGGAAGTCGAGCTGCGCCTCGGGCAGAAGACTGCGAATGCTCTGGCGCGCGAGGCCACCAATCTCGAGGCCGAGGACGTGTGGCGTGCGGCCACGCGGATGCTGCCGTCTTACGTCGGATATAGGAGGAGAGTCACCGCGCGCTCCATCCCCGTCTTCGTTTTCGAACCGCGCCCCGGGCCTGACGCGGCCTGAGGTACCGTCCATCTCGTGAGCTTTCCGGAGCGGGTCCACATCACCGAGTCGTCGCCGCGCGACGGTCTGCAGTCGCTCGGAGCCTTCATCCCCACCGAGGCGAAGGCCCGCCTCATCGATGACCTGGCCGCCGCCGGCGTTCGAGTCTTCGATGCCGTCTCCTTCGTCAGCCCCAAGTGGGTCCCTCAGATGGCCGACGGCGCCGAGGTCGTCGCCGCGGTCACCGCTCCCGGTCTGCGCCTCGGGGGTCTGGTTCCCAACACGAAGGGTCTGGAGGCCGGACTGGCCGCCGGACTCGACTACTTCGGCGTGCTCACCGCAGCCTCGGAGGCGTTTAGCCAAGCCAACCTCAATGCGACGGTCGATGAGTCGATGCACCGGATCCGGAATATCCTCCTCGACGCACCGGAGGGAGTCTCCTTCCGGGGCTATATCTCCACCGCTACGCACTGCCCGTTCGAGGGGGAGCAGGACCCCGACTGGGTGGCTCACCTCGCGGAGACACTCATCGAGTGGGGGGTCGAGGACGTTTACCTGGGGGAGACGATCGGCAAGGCCACGCCCTATCACGTCGAGCGGTTGCTGGGGGAGGTGCTCGACCGTGTGCCCACCGATAGGGTCGGAGTGCATTTCCACGACACCTACGGACAGGCCGTGGCCAACACCGTTTCCGCGCTGGAGCACGGGATCGACAAGATGGACTCGTCTGCCGGGGGACTCGGCGGCTGTCCTTACGCCCCAGGGGCGATGGGCAATGTGGCCACCGAAGACCTCATCTGGCTCCTCGACGGGATGGGCATCGAGCATGATCTCGACGGGCTCGCAATTGCCCGGACCGCCCAAGCCTTTTGCGATGCGCACGGTTTGGGGTATCAGAGTCGTGCCGGACGGGCGATGCTCGCCGCGGCGGCGAACGATTAGGTTCCGCCACACCCCTTAAGGAGCACGCCCCAATGAGCAGCATGATCGACGACATCCTCAGCCGGCTACCCGCCGACGAGCTGGCCGACCGCCTCGGCACCGATCCCGACACCGCGATGGACGCGGCGAGAAGGGCTCTACCCGCGTTGCTGGCTGGGCTCGACATGGAGGTCCAGTCGGGCAATGCCGACTCCCTCGGGGTCGCCGCGGCGAAAGATCACGATCCCGGTCTCTTGGCCCAGGAAAATCCACTCGCCCTGGTCGACTTCTCCGACGGCGAGAAGATTCTCGGCCACATGTTCGGGGACAGCCGGGGAGCCGTCGAACAGCGCCTCGGGGCCAGCGGCAAGGCCGAGGCGGGTCTGTTCTCCAAGCTCCTGCCAATGCTCGCCCCTCTGGTCATGTCGTGGCTCGCCGGCCGCATGCAGAAGAAGGCCGACACCTCCTCTGCCGGTGGCGGTGGCGGTGGTCTGGGCGACCTGTTGGGAGGTGTTCTCGGTGGTGGCGCGGGCGCCGGAGCCGGCGGCGGGCTGGGCGACCTCCTCGGCGGCATCCTGGGAGGGGAGAAGGAGGCGGGCAAGCAGGCGATGCCCGACCTCGGGGGCCTCTTCGACATGTTCGGCGGCGGCGACGACGAAGGCGATGACGAGGACAAGGGCGGACTCGACATCGGGGACTTGCTCAAGCCGCGCTGATCCGACTCGCCGCAGCCGCGGGAGCGCGCCACACTTAGGGCCGTGAGGTCCATCTACGTCGACGCCGACCTGGACGCAATCCGCAAGGCGGTCCGCGACTACACCGAGTCGGAGATAATCCCCAGGGTCGAGGAATGGGAAGCCGCCGGCCAGGTTCCTCGCTCAGTCCTCGAGGACATGGGTCGGCTCGGCTTCTTCGGCCTGAGGGTCCCGGAAGAGCACGGTGGCCTGGGGCTGGGGCACATCGCCTCCGTGGTACTCGCTGAAGAGCTGGGTCGCTGCACCTCTGGTGGCACCACCATCACCGTGCTGGTGCACACGGACCTGGCGATGCCCTATGTCACCAACTTCGGCAGCGATTCACAGAGAGAGCGTTGGCTCCCAGGGATGGTTGCGGGTGAGCTGATCACCGCGATCGGCGTCACCGAGCCGGACGCCGGGTCTGACGTCGCCGCCATTCGCACCAGCGCCCGGCAAGACGGCGAGGGCTGGCGCCTCAACGGGACGAAGATGTTCATCACCAACGGGGGGTTCGCCGACCTCGTCTTCATCGCGGCGCGCACCGATGCGGAGACGAAGGCCTCTCGTGGGATCTCGATTTTCGCCGTCGAGAAGGGGGCCGAGGGGTTCAGCGCGAGCCGTTCTCTGGAGAAGATGGGCTGGCACGCCTCGAACACGGCCGAGCTAGTGCTCGACGAGGTGTGGGTCCCCGACGAGAACCTCGTCGGTGAGGTGAATCGGGGCTTCTACTACGTCCTCCACAACTTCCAGAACGAACGTCTCGCTCTCATGGGCCAGGCGCTCGGCGAATCACAGAAGGCAATCGAATTGACGGTCGCTTACGCCAAGGACCGGCAAGCGTTTGGTGCGCCGCTGTGGGACAAGCAGGCCGTGCGGCAGCGGCTCGCCATGCGCCAGGCCGAGGTGGACGCGGCCCGCGAGTTGGTGTATCGAACCGCATGGCTCATGGACCAAGGTGAGGACGCGGTTCGCGAGGTCTCCGAGTGCAAGGCGCTCGTCGGTGAGCTCTCCAACCGGGTCTTGTACGACTGTGTCCAGTTTCACGGGGGCATGGGTTACGTGGCAGAGACGGCCGTGGAGCGCATGTATCGGGACGTCCGGATCAACTCCATCGGCGGTGGTGCCACCGAGGTGATGCTGGACGAAGTCGCCAAGCGGCTCTAGTCACACCCGAACGCGGGTGCGAGCCTCAGCGAGCTCGTGTTCCTCGAGGGGATGCCAGGTCAGTTCGAGTGCAAACCAGAGGCTCTTCGAGATCGGATAGAAGACGATCGGGACGATGGCGCAAATGCCGATCGAGGCAGCCATGACCGTGCCCCACTCGACGTCGGGCCAGGTGGCCACGATGAGGCCGATGAATGCGAGTCCAAAGGCGAGGAAAGTCGCGGTGGTGTTCATGATCATTGCCCCCACCCAGTACCCCTCTTCCCGCATGAACTTGATCCCGCAGCGCGGGCAGGTCTCCGTCATGCGGAACCAAGATTCGAAGGCGCTATGGCCGCACCGGGCGCATCTCCGGGTCAGTCCCCGAACCACTCTGGTGCCGAACGACGCGGTCTCACCCATTGCGCCGAGGGTATCGTGCCCCGGTGAACAAATGCCCGGGGATGCCGCGTCCATGAGGGTCCAGGTGATCGGCTCGTCGGGCACCTTCCCGGCGCCCGATCGGCCATGCGCCGGGTACCTCATCGAGCACGGCGGCACGAGGGTCTGGTGTGACGCTGGGCCTGGCACCTACATGAGTCTCCCCGTCGATCCCGACCTCGTCGACGCGGTCGTCATCTCCCACCAACACGCCGATCACTGCTCCGATCTTCTCACTGCCTTCCACGCCTGGACATACCGCCCCGACCCCCGTCGTGATGTTGCCGTGTACGCGCCGCAGTCGGTCCTCGAACGGGTCGCCGCATTCGTCGACAAAGGACAGGAGTCGGTCTTCGAGGAGACCTTTACGTTCCATGCGGTTAAAGGCGGTGACACCGCGACGGTCGGCGACATCGAAATCACCTTCGCCGACATGTATCACTCGGTCCCTTGCGTGGGGTCGCGGTGGGAAGCGGGCGGGCGTTCTCTCTTCTACACGGGAGACACGGGGCCGGCTGGAGACTGGCGTGAGCTGGCCCGCGATGTCGACGTCATGCTCGCCGAGGCCAGCTATCAGGAGTCGAACAAGAACCCGGAATACCCGATGCACCTGTCCGCCGCGGAGGCCGGCGAGATAGCTCGTGAGGTCGGAGTGGGAAGGTTGGTCCTGACCCACATCCCCCCATACATGGACCCTGCCCTGTCGGTTCACGAGGCCGAACAAGTCTTCGATCGGCCCGTCACCCTGGCGGTTCCCGGGGTCGGGTTCGACGTCTGACGCCGGTACCGTGGCCGCATGAGCGACCGCACACCTGACCAGCTCCGTCCCGTCTCGATGGAGCTTGGTTTCACCGAAGCCACGCCGGGATCCGTACTCATTTCCATGGGTGGGACCAAGGTGCTGTGCACGGCCTCGATCGAAACCGCGGTGCCGCGCTGGATGAAGGATTCGGGGAAGGGCTGGGTGACGGCCGAGTACGCGATGCTGCCCGGCTCAGGCAAGGAGCGTGTGCGTAGGGATCACATCTCAGGTGGTCGGGCCAAGGAGATATCCCGCCTCATCGGACGATCGCTGCGTGCAGGCGTCGACATGAAGGCGATGGGTGAGGCCATGGTCCACGTCGACTGTGACGTGCTCCAGGCCGACGGCGGAACACGCACGGCGGCGATAACCGGTGCCTGGGTTGCCATGCATCAGGCCTTTGAGGAATCCGTCGCCGGGGGTTTGCTGGAACGCAATCCGATGGTCGACGAGATCGCAGCGGTCTCGGTTGGGATCGTTGACGGGGTGGCGTGGCTCGACCTCGACTACGAGAAGGATGTCCGTGCCGATGTCGACATGAACGTGGTGATGACGGGCCGGGGTCTCTTGGTCGAAGTTCAGGGCACCGCCGAACACGCCCCGTACACCCGTGAGGACCTCAACCGGCTCCTCGACCTGGCGACCGCTGGGATCGCTGAGCTTCACGACCTCCAGAAGAGGGCGGTGGCGAGTTGATTCCGCGCCTGGTCATCGCCACCAAGAACCCCGAGAAGCTCACCGAGATGGAGGCGCTGGTCGCCGAGGCAGGGATAGCCACCGAGGTGGTCCGGGGACTCGATTGGGATGACGTCGAGGAGACCGGTGAGACCCTGGAAGCGAATGCCTTGCTCAAGGCTCGCGCCGTCAGCGAGGCCACAGGTCTGCCCGCCCTCGCCGACGACACCGGACTCGAGGTCGAGGCGCTCGGCGGCGAACCGGGGGTAAAGACCGGTCGCTTCGCCGGCGAGAACGCCAGTTACGCCGACAATGTCATCCGGCTGCTCGAGGTACTGGGGGACCGGACGGACCGCCGGGCCCGGTTTCGGACGGTGATGGCGCTCGTCTTCCCGGACGGCAGTGAGGTCGTGGCCGAGGGATTCGTCGACGGCGACATCACCAGCGAGCGGAGAAGCGACGGCGGGTTCGGATACGACCCCATCTTCTCGGTCGACGGCATGACGCTGGCCGAGATGGGGGAGGAGGCCAAGAACCGCATTTCGCATCGGGGCGAGGCGATGCGCGCCATGGCCAGGAAACTGGAGCGGCGATGAAGCGGGTGGTGGTGATCGGATCCGGATTTGCCGGCCTCAATGCGGCCAAGTCGCTGCAGGGGGAATCGGTGGAGATCACGATTGTCGACCGCCGCAACTTCCATCTCTTCCAGCCGCTTTTGTATCAGGTGGCGATGGCCGCCCTCAATCCGAGCGACATCGCCTACCCGATCCGGTCGATCTTCAGCCGCCAACCGAACGTGGTCGGGGTGATCATGGACGAGGTGACCGGAGTCGATCTCGACCGGCGCGAAGTGATTGTCGCCGACGGCGCCGCACTCACCTATGACTATTTGGTGGTCGCGGCTGGTGCCACGCACTCGTATTTCGGACGCGACGAGTGGATGGAGAGGGCGCCGGGGTTGAAGACCATGGAGGACGCTCTCACGATGCGTCGTCGGGTCCTGGCCGCCTTCGAGGAGGCCGAGAGGCATCCCGACCGCGCCGAAGGGCTCCTCACGTTCGTCGTCGTTGGCGCCGGGCCTACCGGGGTCGAGCTCGCCGGAGCTCTCATCGAGATCGCCGTCCACTCGATGTCCCAGGAGTTCCGCCGGATCGATCCGTCGGTAGCCCGAGTAGTCCTCATCGAGGGAACGGATCGGGTGCTGCCCCCATATCCCGCCGACCTGTCGGAAAAGGCGCGGCGGCAGCTGGAGGAGATGGGTGTCGAGGTGATCGTCGGACAGGTGGTCACGGAGATGGACGAGCGTGGTGTGGTGCTGGCCGATGGACGCCGGATCGATGCGGCGACCGTCCTCTGGGCGGCAGGGGTGCAGGCATCCCCCCTGGGAGCCATGTTGGGTGCGGAGACCGATCGCGCCGGCCGCGTGATCGTCGCGCCAGATCTGACCCTGCCGGATCGCCCTGATGTGTTCGTGGTCGGCGATTTGGCGAGCGTCCCCGGTGTCCCGGGGGTGGCGCCGGCGGCGATCCAGATGGGCAAGCACGCGGGACAGATGATCGTCGCCGACCTGGAGGGTCGGCCCCGGAACTCATTCCGCTACCGCGACAAGGGATCGCTGGCCACGATCGGCAGGGCCAAGGCGGTCGCCAATTTCGGATGGGTGCGGTTCGGGGGCTTCTTCGCGTGGGTGGCCTGGCTGGCGGTCCACATCTTCTATTTGATCGGGTTCAGGAATCGCCTCCTCGTGCTGGCCGACTGGGCGTGGAACTACATCACGTTCAAGAGGGGAGCACGGATCATCACTGGCATTCCCAAACCTGATTAGCGGACTCCGTCACCACTCAGCGTGACTATTCACGACGCACCGTAACCATTGCTGGGCTCAGGGCGATTACTTGAGTATGAGCCTCCCTGCTCCTTCCCGTCGGGTCGCGCGCGACCGTGGCGCCAGCCTGGTCGAGTTCGCCATTGTCATGCCAATGCTGCTGCTGCTGCTCTTCGGCGTCATCGAGTTCGCATGGCTGTTCACCCAGAACCTCGACGTCCGGCACGGAGCCCGCGAAGGTGCACGCCTGGTCGCAGTCAACCATCCCAACGGCCCGGTGTTCCCAACGCCGTCGCCCACTTCGAGCACACAAACCGATGCCATCGTGGCCGAGATCTGCGCCCGAATGACCTCCGCCCGCGAGGTGACCGTGACCCTGCAGAGTTCCGGTGGCGTGGGGGATGCAGCCGTCGCCGAAGTCTCAGCGCCGGCCTACTCACTGACCAACTTCCTCGCCTGGGCGATTCCGGACGACATGGTCCTCACCTCACGAGTCGAGATCAGGGTCGAGCAACCAGCCGGTTGGGCTTCCGTCACCAACGCTCCATGCCCATGAGAGCCTTCGCCTCACTTCGACGCGACGACAGCGGAGCTTCGGTCGTCATGGTGGCCCTCTCGTTGACGCTTCTCCTTCTGTTCGTCGCTGTGGCCATCGATGCTGCAGGCCTGGGATTCAACGAACGCCGGCAGGATCAGAGCGCAGCCGACGTCGCTGCACTGGCAGCAGTTCAGTTCGCGTCGACCTCCTTCGCCACCGATCCGGCGTGCACCTCGTACAGCGGGCTTACCCGCTCGCGATGCAATGGCGCCGCCGAGGCCATGGCCGTGGCGAACGCCACGTTGGATGATCCTTCGCTGGCCGATTGGACCGACGCCACCCAATGCCCAGGACGACCCACAGGGTTCACGATGTCGCCGATCACACCATGTGTCGCCTTCAACGCCAACAATCAGCGCGCCTGGGTTCGGATCCCGCTGATCGAGAAGCCCGCGTACATCGCCCCGGCGGTCGGGTTCGACTCCGTTTCCACCAGCGCCAGCGCGATGGCGGGCACGAGCATCGACTTCCCGGGCTCGGTGTTGCCGTTCCTCGTTCCCGGGAACGCATCAGGCGCCGACTACAACTGCCTGAAGGCTGGCGCCAACCCGAACTTCGGCCCGTGTGAGGACCTCCCGACGAGTGGCAACTTCGGAGCCATGGACTTCTACCTCTACGGCAACGAGGATCTGCGCTACACGGAGCGCTGCACGGGCGACACCAACGGGCGTTTCCACGCCAACGTGGCACGAGGTATCGACCATCCCCTCGGCATCCATCCGACCGGAAACGGGTCGGGCCGTATCGACCGGGACCACTGCCCCAATTTCGGCGCCCTTCCCAACATGGTCTATGCGGAGACCGGCAACCAGACCATCGAGCAAGGGTTCCTCTATGGGGGATCGGATTACTCCGCCGTCGCATATCCGGGTCGAATCCAGCAGAACTCGGGGGGCTATCTCGTCCGAGGGCCCCAGGGCAACACACTCGCCGCTCGAATCGACAGCACCCCAATCTGGAGTTATCTCCGGGGCAGCCTGGGCGGCACGCCATGCGACAAAGCGACTGTGGACACGCCTCCGGAGATGCTCGCTTGTCTGGCGTGGGCCCGGGCCGGCTCACACGTCATCTTCAACGATGACCTGGTGAACGCCCGGCGGTTCGGTTGGACGCCGGCCGTTTGGGAGACCAATTTCGGACAGGGCAGCTCGGTGCCGTATCACATCAAGGGCTACCAGCCGGTTTACCTCGATACCACCTTTTACGGATGCAACGCGAGTCAGTGCTCCATCATGCACACGCCGGGCGTGGCCGACATGGGGACATGCCCTAGCAACCCGGCCGACGCACAGATCACATGTGGCACTCCGGGATCGGGCAACAAGGAACTCGTGGCTATCTCGGCCTACAGCCTCGACACGTCGATCGTCCCCAATAACGCCAAGGCGCCGTCGCCAGGGTCAGAGAACCAGCGCACTTTCAACTTGATCGACTGATCGGTCGGCGCCGGCTCGCGTGATGCGTGGCGCCGACTTCGTCGTGCGCCAATCGTTTACGGCCCCTTAACGGGTATCCCGCTTGACTCAGGGGAGTAAAGCTTCAAGGGGTAAGGGTGATTTCTGGTTTCTCTCGCTCGTTGCGACGCGCCTGGACACAGGACCGTGGCATTTCGATGGTCTGGGTGGCGATGGTGTTCATGTTCCTCATCGCCTCCGCTGCTCTGGCGATCGACACGTCAGGGTCGTTCGGCACGGCGCGCACGGACCAGAACACTGCTGACCTGGCCTGTCTCGCCGGGGTGATGGAGCTCCCCGACCGAAACGCTGCCATCAACACCGCAGTTCAGTACATCGATGCCAACTGGCCCCAGATGGCGGGCTCGACCCTCAGCGTTTCCTCGCCGACCGCGGTCTACGACCGCGGCGACGGCGACACCGTGTTTCTCGACGCCCAGTACGGGGGCGACGACCAAACCCTGTACCTCCGAATCACCGAAGTGAATCCGACGTCCTTCGGCAAGGCGATTGGCCAGGACAGCATCACGGTCGTCCAGGAGGCTGCGTGTTACCAGCAGAAGGTGCGCAATGGAACGGGCGTGCTGCCGGTCGGTGCGCTAGCAGGATCGTGGAACGGTGACCTTTTCGACTGCGCCGCCAAGGTGAGTGGCAACTGCGGCGGCATTGACTCTGGGAGCGGAGCCAATGATTTTGCCCAGGCCGTGGCTGACGGTCTGGTCGGCAACTTCATCAAACACCACGGCAATCAGAACACCGTCGATCCGGACACCGGCTACCGCAAGGTGGATTGTGTTCTCGGGAGCGCCAACGCGTGCA
>CAZGWX010000203.1:0-12889 GCA_964529515.1 uncultured Acidimicrobiaceae bacterium | reverse complement strand
CGTCGTTGACGGCGTCGTCACAGGGTGCCGGAGTAACGCCTACGTCGTACTTGATCTCGTCGTCCGGTGCCGCGGTCGTGGTCGTGTCACCACCGCCACCTGTGGTCGTGGTCTGCTGGCCCGCGGTGGTTGTGGTGGAATCGCCGCCACTCCCTCCGCACGCGGCGATCACCATCGTGAGCGCCACCAGGCCGAATAACCATCGTGACTTCATTTGTCTCTTCCTCCTCAGGGGGTTGTCCATGACGGACAAGGTCCTTGGACCCGCCGTCAACTTTATCCAGATGCTCAATAACTGAACGGCCACGCCTTCCAATAGTTACGGATCCGAATCCAGATGCCGTAAAGACCCAGTGGTTCGAAGATCAGGAAGATCACGATCAGGGCTCCGAAGAGGATCTCCTCGATGTGGGCCACGGTGGGAAACCCGCCGGCGGGAGCGGTGGATATGAAGCCGAAGACCGGGAAGCTCGCGAGCCACCGGACGATGCGGGGGAGGAACGTGATGAACATCGCTCCCATCACCGACCCCGAGACCGTGGCGACACCGCCGATCAGGATCATGGCGATGTACTCCACGCTGAGGAGGAGATTGAACGACTCGGGCAACAGGCGCCCGATGATCGAGTAGAGGAGGGCCCCGGCGATGCCGGCATAGAACGACGAGACGACGAAGGCAATGGTCTTGTAGCGCGATAGGTCGATCCCCATCATCGACGCGGCGATGTCGCGGTCCCGAATCGCGGACAATGCCCTGCCGATCTTGGACCGGGACAGGTTCTTCGCTGCCAGTCCCAGGACCAAGAGGAGGCCGAAGGCGAGGAGGAACAACTTGTCGTTCCGCTCCAGCGTGTAGCCGAGGACCTCGCTTGTCTGGTCGAAGCGGAACCCGAGCACGCTCAGGGGCGGAGTCTCCCTGCCGATGCCGACGCCGCCGGTGAGGACCTCCCACTCCCGAAACAGGTGCTCGCCGAGGAAGACGAGGCCCAGGGTGACTACTGCCAGGTAGAGGCCGCGGAGACGGAAAGCGATCGGGGCGACGATCAGCCCGGCCAGTGCGGCGACCAGGCCGGCAACCGGCAGCCAGATCAGCATGTCGAGCTCGAAGCCGAAGAGCAGCGTCTGTTCCACGAACTCGCCGGAAGAGAGGTCGAAGACCCTGCGGGTCTGGGCCGCCCCGCCCATGACGGCGGCGGTGAAGGCTCCCAGGCCGAGGAAGAACGCATGGCCCAGCGACACCTGGCCGGCGACTCCCGTGACGATGTTGAGCCCGATGGCAGCGATGGCGGCGAAGAGGGCGGTGATGAGGAGGAACATCCCCTCGCCGTCCATGGCAAGGGTGGCGAAGCCGAGAGGGACGAAGCCGCCCAGCCCGATGACCGCCGTGACTACCAGCAGCAGCGTGAACCAGAAGCGGGCGACGTTGCTGCGGAAGATCGCCGTGTCGGTGGCGTAGTCGGAGATGAGCCCGGGGCGGCCAAGCCTCATACGCGCTCGATCTCTTCCGTGCCGAACAGGCCTGAAGGCCTGATCAACAGGACGATGAACATGACGAGATAGGGGACCACCTGGGCGAAGTTGCGGCCCAGGCCGGGTGCCAGCGTCGGCTGGTAGGTCGACGTGAGCGCCTCGGCAACGCCGATGATGAGGGCGCCGACCAGCGCCCCGCCGATGGAGTCCAGCCCGCCGACGATCACCACGGGCAGGGCCTTGAGCGCCACCACCGAGGCGCTGCGGTCGATACCGACGCCGGCGCCGATGAACACTCCGCCGAACATCGCCAGGATTGCGGCCAGAGCCCACGACAGGGCGAAGACCGACGCCACCGACACACCCTGGGTGAGGGCGACCTCCTGGTCGAAGGCCGCCGCCCTCATGGCCAGCCCCATCCGCGTGTATTTGAAGAACGCCAGCACGACGCCGACCAACACGACCGCGGTGATGATCGCTGCCAGGTGGCGTTGGGCGATGACGAAGGCGCCGAATCGGACGACCTTGAGGCCCCACGGGTCACCGATCGGACGGATGTCGATGCCGAGGCCGGCCAGGGCGAAGACGGTGAGCACGGTGTTGAGCCCGATCGTCATGATGGCGACGGCGAAGATCGGTTTGCCGACCATCGGCCGGAGGGCCGTGCGCTCCACCGCCATCCCGGTCGCGGCTGACAGGGCCACCGCGATCAGTACCGCCACCCAGAACGGGAGGCCCATCGAAGTGGCGAAGTACGTGACCCAAAGTGCCCCGAGCAGCAACAGGGCCGGCTGGGCGAAATTGAGCACCTGGGTCGACTTGAAGATGATCACGAAGCCGACTGCGACCAAGGCATAGATGGCAGCTTGGGCTACCCCGTTGATCAGCGCTTGCACGAGCTGATTCACTTGGCCCCACTTTGTGGGGCCGTAATGAGCACTGAGTACTTGGTATTCGGAGGTCCAAGTACCCAGTACCAAGTACCAGGTACGGGAGCGCAGCGACTCCTCATCAGTACATCGATTCGATCAGGTCGCGGAACATGTCCTCGATGAAGGCGCGCTTCACCTTCTGGGTGGCCGTGAGCTCGCCGGTCTCGTGGTCGAGCTCTTTGGGGATGAGACGGAAGGTCTTGATCTGCTCCACCCGGGCGAACTTCTCGTTCGTGGACTTGACTGCTCGATCGATCAGGGCGATCACTTCCGGCTTCTCCGAGAGGTCGCGGTAAGTGGTGTGGGGGATGCGCTTGCGCTGAGCCCACTCCGAGACCACCTCGTAGTCGATGCCGATCAGGGCAGTCAGGTACTTCCGGCGGTCGCCGAGGACGATCGCTTCCTTGACGTACGGTGAGGCCTTCAGGGTGTTCTCGACCTCGGAGGGCGACACGTTCTTCCCCCCGCTCGTGATGATGATGTCCTTGAGGCGGTCGATGATCCTGACGTGGGTGCCGTTGACCCATTCGCCGACGTCGCCCGTGTGCATCCACCCGTCCGGGTCGAGCGTGGCGGCGGTCGCTTCGGGCATGTTCCAGTACCCCACGAACACGGCCCCGTGCCTGACGAGGATCTCGCCGGTTTCCGGGTCGAGCTTGAGCTCGGTGCCCGCGTAAGGGGGGCCGACGGTCCCGAGAATCACGTTGTCGGGTGGGTTGGCCGTGGAGATCGCCGTGTTCTCTGTCATGCCGTAGGCCTCGAACAGCGGCACACCGATTCCCATGTAGAACTCGAGGATCTCGGGCGCTATCGGAGCGGCGCCCGACACCGCACTCCGGACCCGGCGCAGGCCGCTTCGGTCCTTCAGCGCACGGAACAGGAAGATGTCACCAAAGAACCCGAGGACGCGCGTCAACGGCGTATGACGGCCGTTGCGCTTCACCAGCGTCGCGCCGACATAGCGCCCCACCCCCAGCCAGATGCCGGCGTTGAGCCGCTTCAGTGGCGATGCCGAGCCCATCCGCACCATCGATGACGCATGGATGCGCTCCCAGATTCGGGGCACGCCCTGCATGATTGTGGGCTGGACCTCGCGCAGGTCGGTGATCAGCGTGTCGAGCGACTCCCCGAAGTGGACGGTGGCGCCGGCACCGATGCCGATGAGCACCGAGAACACCTTCTCGTAGATGTGGGAGAGGGGCAGATAGGAAACGAGCAGGTCCTTGGGCCCGGCGGGGGGGTGGATCAGGGCGTCCCTCTCCATCACCAGCTCCAGGGCGAAGACGAGGTTGCCGAGTGTGAGCATCGCCCCCTTGGGCGGGCCGGTGGTCCCCGACGTGTAGATCAGGTAGACGACGTCGTGGGGCTCGGCCTCGTCGAGGCGCCGCTCGATGATCTCGGGCTCGGCCTCCCGCAGGGTGCGGCCCTCGGCCATGAAGTCGTCCCACGAGACCAGCCGCAGGTCGTCGACGGTGTCGACGCCACGGTGCTCCAGGTAGACGATCCGCTCCAGCGCCGGAAGCCGGTCGGCGGGAATCGCCAGGACCTTGTCCGCCTGCTCCTGGTCCTCGACCACGAGGATGCGGGAGCCCGAGTTGGCCAGGAGATACTCGACCTCGGCCGTCGGGTTGGTCGGATAGAGGCCGACGCAGATCGCCCCGGCGGCCATGGTCCCGAGGTCGGTGTACAGCCACTCGGTCCGGTTCTCGGACTGAATGGCGACCCGGTCGCCATTCTCGACGCCGGAGGCGATCAAAGCGAAGGCGAACGCCTCGGTCTGCTCCCAGTACTCCTGCCACGAGATCTCGCGCCAAACCCCACGGTTCTTCTCGCGCAGAGCGACGCCGTGGGGTGTGCTCCTGGAGTGTTCCGCCAGGCGTGCCGCCGGCGTGCGGACTCGTGTCTTCGGATCGAGCGTGGTGGTCATGAGGCACCTCCATGGGTCGAAGCGGCGTTCCCCTCGCCAAGGTAGGCGCGGATCACGTCGGGATTGCTCTGGATCTCGGCGGGCGAGCCCATGGCGATGGGCCGTCCGAACTCGAGGGCGAGGACCCTGTCGGCCAGGTCCATGACGAGGCGCATGTCGTGATCGACGAGGACGACACCGATACCGAGCTCGCGCCGGATGTCGGTGACGAAGCGCGCCATGTCTTCGGTCTCCTCGAGGTTCATGCCGGCCGCGGGCTCGTCGAGGAGCAGGATGCGGGGCTCGGTGGCGAGTGCCCGTCCCAGCTCGACCCGCTTCTGGATGCCATAGGGGAGCATCGCCACGTACGACTTGCGATGTGGCTCCAGTTCGAGGAACTCCACGATCGCCTCCACCACCTCGCGGTTGCGCACCTCTTCGCGAATCGCCCGCCCCACTCGGAGCATGGCGGCCGCAGTCCCATAGCGAAGGTGGCGATGGCGTCCCAGCATGAGGTTGTCGAGCACGGTCATCTGCGGAAAGAGCTCGATGTTCTGAAAGGTCCGTGCCACGCCGAGGTTGGCGATTCGGTACGGCTTGAGGCCGACGATCTCCGTGCCCTGGAACGAGATCGACCCCGAGTCCGGCTTGTAGAGGCCCGAGATGCAGTTGAAGACGGAGGTCTTGCCGGCGCCGTTCGGCCCGATGATGGCCAGGATCTCCCCGTCGTGGACCCTGAACCCGACCCCCTCGATCGCCTTCACCGCGTGGAAGGAGAGGTGCAGGTCGTCTACCACCAGCGACGGCTTCGAGCCTTCGACCCGGGGGAGGACTTCGCCGAGAAGTCGTGCTCTCACGAGAGCCACCTCTTCTTGCGGCGGTAGTGCTTGACGGCTGCGAATGAGGAGACGTCCTCTCCGTGGAGACCGAGGTAGAACTCGCGCACATCGTCGTCCTCGGCCAGCTCGGCGGCCGGGCGGTCCATCACGATCTTGCCGGTCTCCATGATGTAGCCGTGGTCGGCGATGGAGAGCGCCATCATCGCGTTCTGCTCGACGAGCAGGACTCCGGTGCCCTGGCGGTTGATCTCGACGATGATGTCCCGGATCTGCTGAACCAGGAGGGGAGCGAGACCCAGGCTGGGCTCGTCGAGGAGCAGATAGCGGGGGCTCGACATGAGCGACCGGCCGATCGCCAGCATCTGCTGTTGTCCGCCGCTGAGGTAGCCGGCGGTGAAACGTGGCCGCTCGGCGAGCTGGGGGAAGAGCCCGTAGACGCGGTTCAGGTTCTCGTCGAGGTCGTGGCGGGCGCTGTGGGCGCCGAGGCGCAGGTTCTCCTCGATGGTCAGCTCGGAAAGGATCCGCCTGCCCTCCAGGACCTGTCCGAGACCGAGTCGCACGATCTTCTGGGGCTGGAGCTGGTGGATGGGCTTGCCGTCGAGGAGGATCTCGCCTTTGGTGACCTCTCCGTTGTGAACGTCGAGGAGTCCGCCGATGGCGCGCAGGGTGGTCGTCTTACCCGCTCCGTTGCCGCCCAGGAGGGCGACAATCTTCCCGTCCGGCACTTGTAACGAGACACCGCGCAGAACCAGGATGACGTCGCTGTACACGACTTCGGTGTTCCGCAGCTCGAGCAAATCCTCCTCCTCGCCTGCCGGGCGTCGGGGAGCGTAGCCGCGAGGTTTTACCGGAGTCGGATGTACGAGATCGGGGCTCTCTGAACCTCTCACGCACCCACGGTCGGGTGGGCTGTGATTAGATTGCGGCGGTCGTGGTGCAGGGAAACAACAGGATTTGGGGCATGGCGGGCCGGGGGCGTGATCTCTCGGCGTCCTTGATCATGATCGTCGCCTTGTGGGCGATGTGGGCGCTCTCCCTGCCGGGACTTGCTCAGGAGCAGGACCAGGGGGTTCGGGTCACCGTGCTGCTCAACGACCCCGAAGCGGAGGAGAGGTCCGGGCTCGAGGGGATCAGACTCGAAGTGACGGATGCCGCCGAAGGCGTCGTCGGCGAGGGGGTCACCGGGCCGGAGGGCACCGCCGACATCCCCCTGCCCATGGGCATCTACACCGTGAACATCGATCCGGCCACGGTTCCCGACGGAGTGAACTTCGCCAACCCCGACCAGCTGGCGAGAGAGGTCAACGTCCAGGCGGGACGGTTCACACCAGCCATTTTCCAGCTCACGGTCGGTGAGAGTGGAGGCCCGACGGAGGCACGGGGGATCACCATGGGCCGCGTCCTTCAGCTCACCGTGAACGGTTTCAAGATCGGGATCTTCCTTGCCATGACGGCTATCGGCCTCTCCCTCGTCTACGGCACCACCGGCCTGGTCAACTTCGCCCACGCCGAGATGGTGACCTGGGGGATGCTGGTCGCATACTTCTTCAACGTCCTGGGCTTGGTCGGCATGTTCGGATTCATGGACGGGTGGCCGTGGATCTTCGGCGGCCCCGTCGACCTGTTCACTTCGGCGATCCTGGCGATGGTGGCCGGAGCCCTAGCCGGGTGGGCGCTCGACTCCGGGATCTTCGCCAAGCTGCGGCGCCGGGGAACCGGCCTGATCGCCCAGATGGTGGTCACCATCGGCATGGGGATCTTCTTCAGGTACGTTTTCCTCTACTTCTTTGGCGGGGCCAGCCGGTTCTTCAGGAGTTACGCGGCTCAGGAGGCCATCGCCATCGGCCCGATATTCCTCACCCCCAAGGACATCATCTCCATGGGCTTCGCCATCCTCGTCCTCGTCGCGGTCGGGTTGACATTGCAGTTCACACGGGCGGGACGGGCCATGCGGGCGGTGGCCGACAACCGTGACCTCGCCGAGTCGTCCGGCATCGACGTGCAGAGGGTGATCCGATGGGTGTGGATGTCCGGGGGCGCCCTGGCCGCTTTGGGCGGTGTGATGGTCGGGCTCTCGGACGTGATCCGCTGGGACGCCGGGTACAACCTGCTCCTTCTCATCTTCGCCGGTGTCACCCTCGGCGGTCTTGGTACCGCCTACGGCGCTCTGGTGGGGTGCATCCTCGTCGGCATCGGTATTCAGTGGTCGACGATGTTCATGGCTTCGGAGTTGCGCAACATCGGCGCCCTCGTGCTCATGACCGTCGTCCTGCTGATCCGTCCCCAGGGGATCATGGGTCGTAAGGAGCGGATCGGATGAACTGGAACACCATCATCCAGCAGACCCTCTCCCAGGCCGTGGGAATCAACGCCATGGTCTTCGCCATGGCGACCATCGGACTCAACATCCACTTCGGCTACACCGGGTTGCTCAACTTCGGCCAGATCGGGTTCGTCGCCATGGGTGGGTACGGCCTGGGCATGGCGATCGTCACCTTCGGCCTCAACCCCTGGCTCGGGATCCTGGTCGGTCTCGGCTACGCCCTGATTTTCGCCCTGTTGCTCGGCATCCCGACACTTCGTCTCCGCGGCGACTTCCTCGCCCTCGTCACCATTGCCGCCTCCGAGGTCCTGCGGATCGCAGTTCGGTCCGTTGCTCTCGCCGAGTGGACCGGCGGCAACACCGGGATCAACCAGTTCGCCGGGGCCTTCTACGCGTTCAATCCCTTCACCGAACGGCTCTATTCGTTCGGCCCGTTCTTCTTCACCGGGCCGAACTTGTTCATGCTGTTCGTCGGGTGGCCGCTAGTGATTCTTGTCAGCCTGCTGGTCTGGCAGTTGATCCGCAGCCCGTGGGGCCGCGTCATCAAGGCGATCCGCGAGGACGAGGACGCGGCGAGAGCCCTGGGCAAGAATGCCTACTGGTACAAGCTCCAGTCGCTGATGCTCGGTGGCGCCATCGGAGGTTTGGCGGGAATGCTCCTGGCCGTGGCCAATTCGACGGTTCAGCCCGACTACTTCGTCCCGGTGCAGACCTTCTTCCTGTGGGCGGCGATGATCCTGGGTGGGGTGGGCCGCATCTGGTCGCCGATCGTCGGCTCCATTCTCTTTTGGGCGATGCTCACCTTCAGCGACTCCATGGTGCGCGGCTTCCAGGCGACGGGATGGATCCCGACCTGGATCATGGACGGACCGCAGGCGGGTCAGATCAGGTTCATGCTGGTCGGCCTGGGTCTCGCTCTGCTGATGGTCTACCGTCCCCAGGGGATCTTCGGGTCCCGAGAGGAGATGATGCTCGATGCCCGCTGAGACGGTGACCGAGGCCCTCGCGGGAGTTCCCTTCGTCCCCGGAGCAGACAAGCCGGATCCGATCCTGATCGCCGAGGGAGTGAGGAAGGCGTTCGGTGGCCTGGTCGCAGTGAACGTCGACAAGGTCTCCGTTCAGCGGGGCCTCATCACCGCCCTGATCGGCCCCAATGGAGCCGGCAAGACCACCTTCTTCAACCTACTCACCGGTTTCGACCAGCCCGATGCGGGCAACGTCGTCTTCGAAGGACGTCCGGTCAACGACGAGTCGTCGTATCACCTGGCCCAAAAGGGCATGGTCCGGACCTTCCAACTCACCAAGTCGCTCACCCGCCTCAGCGTGATCGAGAATATGAAGCTGGGAGCCAAGGGCCAGAAGGGCGAATCGTTCTTGCGGGCGCTGCTCCCGTTCATCTGGCGTCACCAAGAACAGGAGATCGAGGCCCGCGCCGAGGATCTGCTGGCGCGGTTCAACCTTGCCCACATGCGGGACGAGTACGCGGGCACCCTCTCCGGCGGCCAGCGCAAGCTGCTCGAGATGGCGCGGGCGCTGATGTCGGAGCCCTCATTGGTGATGCTCGACGAGCCCATGGCCGGCGTGAACCCGGCGTTGACCCAGTCATTGCTGCAACACGTGAAGGCTCTTCGCGATCAGGGGATGTCTGTGGTCTTCGTCGAGCACGACATGGATGTCGTACAGGACATCTCAGACTGGGTGGTGGTGATGGCCGAGGGCAAGGTCATCGCCGAGGGCCCGCCGTGGGCGATCGGCCGGGATCCCGTCGTCATCGACGCCTATCTGGGCGCCCATCACGATGCTCCGGACACGGAGGAGGAAGAGAAGGCCCTGCTCGCCAAGGCCGAGGAAGAGCTGGCGGCGGTCGACGAGGAAGAGGACCGATGAGCGACCAGCCTCTGATCTCGATCGAGAACGTCGTCGCCGGATACGTGCCCGAGGTGAACATCCTCAACGGCGTCGACCTCGAGCTGAAGCAGGGCGAACTGGTCGGGATCATCGGCCCCAATGGGGCCGGCAAGTCGACGCTGCTCAAGGCGCTGTTCGGGTTGCTCCCGATCACTGAGGGCCGGGTGCTCCTCGATGGGGAGGACATCACCGGGCTCAAGGCTCACCAACTGGTCTCCCGGGGTGTCGGGTACGTGCCCCAGGTGGATAACGTCTTCCCCAGCCTCAACGTGGCCGAGAACCTGCAGATGGGCGTGTTCCTTCGACCAAAGGCCTATGACGAGCGGCTCGAGACAGTTGCCACGCTCTTTCCGAGGCTCGCTGAGCGGCTCAACCAGCGGGCCGGGTTGCTTTCGGGTGGTGAACGCCAGATGCTCGCCATGGGGAGGGCGCTGATGATGGACCCGAAGGTGCTGTTACTCGACGAGCCGTCGGCGGGCCTTTCGCCCCTTCTCCAGGACCAGGTGTTCGTCCGGGCCCGTCAGATCAACGCCACCGGGGTCAGCGTCATCATGGTGGAGCAGAACGCCCGGCGCTGTCTCCAGATCTGTGACCGGGGTTACGTCCTCGACCAGGGCCGCAACGCCTACACCGACACCGGCGAGGCGCTGCTCAAGGATCCCAAAGTCATCGAGCTGTATCTCGGCACCCTGGCCAGGGCCGAGTAGTCCACCGCCGGGGTCAGGCCTGGCCGTAATCCAGGTAGTCGGCGGTCGCCTTGGCCGCGGCCTCGGCCGAAACCCAGCCCGATGCGGTGAAGACGCGTCCGATCTGCGTGTGGGGGTTGTCAACGGGAATCGAACCGAAGCGCTCCAAATCGGGCCCCGCCAGCCAGTGGGAACTGACCCTCACTCCGTCGAGGAGGCCCGCTGCAGCGAGGGGCAGGGAACCCGTGGAGATGGCGAGGCAGACCGTGGTCGATGGCGGCTCGAGCAGCCTGCGCAAGGACTCCAGGAGCCCTTCGTCCTCGGTCATCGCTAGGGAGCCGAAACCGCCGGGGGAGAGCAGAATGTCCGGCGCCGTGGTCACCTCGGACAGGGCCATATCGGCGTGGAACGACATCGGCGGGTCGTGGCCAGGCAGCGGACCCGATGTGGCCGCGGCCCACACGACTTCGGGCATCAGCCGGTCGTGAAGGATATGAAGCGGAATCAGGACTTCCCTCGTGGCGACGCCACCGGGGAGCAGGACGACCATGTTCACGAAATCGATCCTACCGAATCAAAGAGAAGGGGACCGGCCAGGAGGCCGGTCCCCTTCATCGTCCGGGGAATGTGTCGCTTACTGCAGCTCGGCGATGACGAACTCGTCGAGAGCCGGGTCGGGACCGTTCGTCCCGTAAGTGACGACCTGGTAGCTGGCGATCGACGGCTCGCCGGCATCGATGAAGTCATAGGGCCCGCCTATGCCGTCATAGTCGATGTCGGTTCCGGCCTTCACCATTTCGATGCAGTCGGCGAAAGTGGTGCACTTTTCGCCACCGCGGGTCACGTCGTTGATCTGGGCCGCAATCGCTTCCGGATCGACGCTCCCCGCAGCTTCAGCTGCAAGGGCCGTGATGATCATGGCGTCGTAGGTCTCTGCGCCGTAAGCGAAGATCCCACCGAGTCCGCCCTCGATCATCGTGTCGAGGCGGGTGGTGAAGTCCGTGATCGTGGTCAGGTCGACCGAGGGCTGAGTGCCCCTCCAGCCTTCCATGATCGTCGCGTCTGCCACCAGCGTGTGCATGCCACCGATGTTGCCGTCAGTGCCCCATGAAGAGGTTCCCGCGGCCGGCGAGATGCCCCGCTCGTGCATGGTCTCGAAGAGGAGCGAGCCCTCGTCGAAGGTGATGGTGATGATGGCATCGGCGTCCGCGGCGACCAGCTGGTCGACCTCGGCGTCGAAGTTGCTCATACCTTCAGCCGGGTAAGCGATGAACTCGACCACTTCGCCACCAGCCGCTTCGTAGACGTCGCGGAACCTGTTGGCGAGACCCTCACCGTACGGCTCCTGGCGGAAGATCACCGAAGCGGTGAGCTGTCCGTTGGCCAGGACCTGCTCCGCCAGAACCTGACCCTGCAGGTAGTCCGACGGGGCGGTACGGAAGTAGAGACCCTTGTCGTCGTATTCGGTGAACTCCTCCGACGTGTTGGCCGGCGAGAACATGATCACGCCCGCGCCCACGATCTTGTCGATCACTGTGAACGACACGCTGGAAGAGGCCGCGCCGATGATGGCGTGGACTCCGGCAGCCAGGTGTCCGTCTGTCGTGGTGTTGGCGATGTCGGTTGAGGTGTCACCGGAGTCACCGGGGATCCACACCGCATCCTCGCCCAACACACCGCCGGCAGCATTGATGTCTTCAATGGCCAAGAGGGCGCCAGCGATCTCGGGTGGGCCGAGGAACGCAAGCGAGCCCGTCTCGGGCAGCAGGCCACCGAACGTGAGCGCGCCCTCCATGGGCGCACCAGCGGTGGTGCTCGATCCTCCGCCTTCCCCTTCGGTCGTCGTTGTCTCCCCGTCACCACCGCAAGCGGCGATGATCAAGGAGAAGACGGCGGTCAGGGCAAGAAGCTTCAGACCTTTCCTTGTCTTCATATTTTCCTTCCTCCATTTGGCTGTCGACACGACCGAACAACGGCCGTGCCGGCTTTATGGACTCTAGCCGCGCTGAGTCTTAGGAGCGTCCCGAGTCGGACGCTGTCAACCCAGGAGCTCGGCAATTCGCAGGACTGCGTCCTCGGCTCTGAACCCGGAGACCAGGAGTCGCTTGCTTCGCGCTGTGGCGCCGGAGATCAGCTCGACTCTCCCGCGCTTGACACCGAGGGCGGACGCGACGATCTCGATCACCGCCTCGTTGGCCTTCCCGCCCGATGGGGGAGCCTTCACGGAGACTTTCAGGGCGTCGCCGTGCACGCCGACGACGCCGCTGCGTCTGGCGCCCGGTTGGACGTGGACGAGGACTTCCACACCATCCTTGCTCGCACGGAGCCACGGCGGCGCCTCGGCCGGCATCAAGACATTCTCCCTATTTGCACTACGCTCATAGTGGTAAGTAGTTTCCGGTCAATGTTGAAAATAACCGCATCCAAAGTACTCGCCCTGGGCGTCGCCCTGATGATGGCCCTCGGGGCATGCGCCGAGGGCTCGAGCGACTCCACCGCTGGCGAGGACACCGAAGACCTCATCATCTACTCGGGCCGCAACGAGAACTTCGTCACTCCCGTCATCGAAGACTTCGAAGCGGAGACCGGAATCGACGTCCGGGTCCGCTACGGGGACGGAACCTCCGACCTGGCGACGACGATCCTGAACGAGGGCGAGACCACCGACGCCGACATCTTCTGGGCGCAGGATCCCGCGTGGATCGGCGCCATCGGAGATGAAGGCCTCCTCACCACTCTTCCGGAAGACATCCTGTCGCTGGTCGACGCCCGCTATCGAGACGCCGATGGCCAGTGGGTTGGCGTGACGGGGCGCAGCAGGGTCT
>CAZGWX010000202.1:0-5723 GCA_964529515.1 uncultured Acidimicrobiaceae bacterium | reverse complement strand
GGATCGACGGCGAATTTGCGGATGGTCAGGAACGGACCCCCGATCGCCAGCGGATGGATGATGGCGTTGACACGAGAGCCGTCGGGGAGGCGGGCGTCCACCATCGGGGTGGCCTCGTCGACACGACGACCGATCTGGCCGACGATCTTGTCGATGATGCGCCGGAGGTGGACCTCGTCGACGAAGCGGATGTCCGACTTGAGGATCTTGCCAGACTTCTCGAAGTAGATGTCGTAAGGGCCGTTGGCCATGACCTCGGTGATGTCCGGGTCGTTGAGCAGCGGGTCGATGGGGCCGTAGCCGAGGACGTCGGACGCGATCTCGTTGAGCATCGCCCGGCGGTCGGCGGAGGTCAGCGGAAGGCCCTGCTCCTGGTCGAGGGCCCACTCCAGCATCTCGATGACGCGGAGGCGCAGTTCGGCGTCGGACATTCCGCGGTCGTAGAGAGTGGGTCCGAGCTCCTCAACCACTTTGAAGTGCAGCCGGCCACGGAGCTCGGTGAGAGCATCCGACCGATTGGCGTTCGGATCAGTGGACTCGGTCTGCCGTGCGAGTGCGACCCTTTCAGACAGTGACGGCACTGGTGCCCCTCCCTATTTCCGTCCGAAGAGCCCGGACTTGCCGGTTTCCTCGGGAATCTTTCCTGCGATGAGCTCGGCGGCCGACTCGAAGCCCCTGGCCACCTTTGACTTCGGATCGTTCTCGACAACCGGGCGACCCTCGTTCACCGAGGCGGCCACTGCCGCGTCGGACGGGATGGAGGCCGAGATCGGCATCTTGAGCGCGCCCTCGATCTCCTTGTTGTCGAGCTTTGCCTTCGAGTTGGACCGGTTCAGGACCAACTTCACGTTGCTGGTGGAGAATTTGAGGAGTCGAAGGGTCTCCAACGCCAGCTTGGCGTTCTTCACCGACGGCAGGTCCATGTCAACGAGCATCATGATGTCGTCCGACTTCTCGACCAGCGACAAGATCAGCTCGTCGAGCATCGAGGCGGTGTCCACAATGATGTAGTCGTAGGACTGCTTGAGGATGTCGAGCATCTGCATCAGTCCGGCCGTGGTGATGTCGTCGGCAAAGGCAGGCTCGAGAGGCGCCGCCAGGACCTTGAGACCGCTCGGGTGCTCGGTAAGGAGCGAGTCGATCAGTTCGGCGTCGAGGTGGTAGAGCTCGTGGGCCGCATTGACCATGGTGAAGCGGGGCTCGAGCTGGAGCACCAGGCACACGTCGCCGAACTGGAGGTCGGCGTCGACAAGAACCACTTTCTTGTCGGGGACCCGGTTGAGGAGCAGCGCCATGTTGGTGGCGAGCACGGTCTTCCCGCTCCCCCCCTTCGCTGACATGATCGTGATGATCCGGCCCTCTTCGCTGCGGTGCTTGGGTTCGGGTGACGCTGGCGTGGGAGTCTTCCGGCTCAGGACGTCGTGGGCGAACTGCTCGATGGCAGCCTCGATCTTCTCCTCGTTGAGAGGAGCCTCGATGACGTCGGAGACCCCGGCTCGCATGCCCTTGCGGAGGAGGTCGGCTGTGACCTCCTCCGCAACGAGCATCAGGATCACGGCCGGGTTCTCGTTGTGAAGGCTGCGAATCTCCTCCATGTGAGCGTCGTCCCGGAACGACGGGCCGAGGAGGATCATGCGAACCGCTCCCGATTCCGCAGTAGAGATCGCTTCCTCGATGCTGCGGGCAACAGGCAGCCGGCCGTCGAACAACTCCTTCGCCTTGGAGACGAAATCGTCGTCCGGGTCGACGACTAGAAGATTGTTCTCTGCAACCGACATCAGGGTTCCTCTCGTTTCCCCGTCCTAACCGAAGATCTGCTCGATAAGGTCGCCGCCGAACAGGTTGTCGATGATGACACCGTTGGTCTCCACCTCGACGAAGTCCTCGGGCACCAGGGTCATCCACACCGAGCCGTTCTCGAAGGCGTACACGATGCGTTCGGCCTGCTCCGGGGTCACCTCGAGGGTGAACACGGTCGACGGGATCTCGGGTTCTGCACCCTCGCCCGCGGCCGGCGGCGCGGCCGGCACTTGACCGGTCTGGTCGCCGTCGTCCTCGGTCCTGACGTTGGTGCCCACGGCCATCACAGGGATGCCCTGGAGGACATAGCGGGTGTAAGTCACGGTGACTTCCTCGGTCTCGCCCTCGGGCGTCTCGCCCTCGGTCGGCAGGGTCGGGACTTCCTGACCGATGGGTATGTCCGAGAACTCGATGTCGATGGTGATGATCATGTTGATCCGGTCACCGGCACGAATGAATCCATTGACACCCTGGACGTTGCCGGTGGAGACGGTCAGAACTTGCTTGCCCGACGGGATCTGCTCCGACAGCGGCTTGGTCAGCGCGGAGAGCGTCACCCATCCGGTCTCGGTGAGGATGGCGCCTTCGGCCACCGGGCCTGCGGCCACACGACCGGTGAGGATTTCACGCAACTTCTCCGGCGTGTCGATGTACCCGAGGGGGACGTTGCCCTGAAGGTCGGTACCGGCCTTGATGGGACAGCCCTGGGCGGCATCCATCGCGGTCTCCGGATCCTGACAACGACCTGCCGCCTGGAAGCCAGACAGCAGAACGCTGCCCTCGGCGCCCTCGGCGACACCACCCGGGCCGGCGCGGAACACACTGACCCGCACCTGGTCCTGAGCGACTTCGGCTTCGACGTTCTGCAGGTATTGCCACACCGCCCATGCGGCGAGGCCGGCCAGTATCAAGGCCACCAGAAGAACGATTGCTCTCCTACCCATTGAGTCCCCTTCGGTTGTCCCCTCGGCCGCTCCTCACCTTCGTGAGGCCCACCCGAGGCAATAGTACCGGCGGGGTGAAACCCGCCCTCGGATCAAAGTCCAATATCACACGTGATTGTCGGACTCGCTTTAGCCAGTCTTTAGCATTTCGCTCCGAAATCTATGGGGAGCTAGACCCATTCCGTCGCTCGGAGCCCCGATTTGGTTACGGGTCTTCCGCCCCAAATGGCGGGAACACCATCACGGCCGTCAACGGCGGCCGATGCCCCGCTCTTTGAGCTCGCGGAGGATGGCTTCGAGTGAGGCGTCCACCGGCATCGGCGGATGCTCCTCGGCCTCGGCGCCGAACTCACGCTCGAACTCCCGAGGCTTGCGGGAGGGACGGCGCTTGTCCTCGGTGGTGACTGCTGCCTCGCGGCGCTCCTGGTAGTCGGGCAAGGCCTGCTTGATCGACAGGGAGATGCGACGACGCTCGTCTTCCTTCTCTGTGATCTTCACCTGGACCTTCTGGCCGATGGAGAGCTCCAGCTCCGGCGACTCCACGCGATGCATGGCGATCTCGGACACGTGAACCAGACCCTCCACACCTTCTGCCACTGAGACGAAGGCGCCGAACGGGACGGTCTTGGTGACAGTGCCTTCCACGACATCGCCGACCTCGTGCTCGGAGGCGAATGTCTCCCACGGGTCGTCCGCCGTCTGGCGGAGCGACAACGAGATGCGCTCCCGGTCGCGGTCGACCTCGAGGACCTTGATCGTGACCTTGTCCCCCACCTTGACCAGCTCGCTGGGATGGTTGACGTGCTGCCACGAGAGCTCGGAGACGTGGACGAGTCCGTCCATGCCGCCGAGATCGACGAAGGCGCCGAAATTGACGACCGACGAGACAGTGCCCTCGCGGACCTCGCCCTCATGCAGGTTGTCCATGAACTCGGTGCGCTCCTCGGCCAGAGCCTCCTCGAGGTGGGCACGGCGGGAGAGGACCACGTTGTTCCGAGCCCGGTCGAGCTCGATGACCTTTGCCGTGATGGTCTGGCCGATGTAGGGATCGAGGTCGCGGACACGCCGCATGTCGACGAGGGAGGCCGGGAGGAAGCCCCGGAGGCCGATGTCGACGATGAGACCGCCCTTGACGACTTCGATGACGGAGCCTTCCACGGTACCGCCGACGTCGGCGATCTCCTGGATGCGGCCCCAGGCGCGCTCGTACATGGCGCGCTTCTTGGAGAGGATCATCCGACCCTCGTCGTCCTCCATGTCGAGGACGACCGCTTCCACCTCTTCGCCGATGCTGATCTCTTCGCGGGGATCGACGTTGTTGCGGATGGAGAGCTCACGGCCGGGGATGAGGCCTTCGGACTTGTATCCGACGTCGACCATGGCGCCTTCGGCGTCCACGCCCACGACGACGCCTTTGACGATGTCGCCCTCGCGGAACTGGAGGACCGTAGCCTCGATGGCGGCCTCGAAGTCGTTGGCGATGTCGTCGGGGAGTTCGGGTCTGCCAGTAACCACCACTTCGGGCTGTGCAGGGGCCTCGGCCTCGGCGGGGGCCTCAGGCGGAGTCTCTTCGGTGGGAGTCTCTTCGGCCTGGGCCTCTTCTACCGCTTCCGGCTGGGCTTCGGCTTCGGACGCGGCCGCAGCGACCTCGTCAGTGGGTGTGGGAGTCTCCGCCGCGTCGGTGGCGGGGATCTCTACGGGGGCGTCCCCTTCGGCTACGGCCTCGGGGGTCTCGGGCGTCGCGGGGGTCTCCTCTGGGGAAGTGCCCGCGGACGCGGTCTCTTGCTCGATTGACATTTGTGGGTGGTTACCTCTCAGAAACGGACTCGGCACACGCAATGGCGCACCGGACGGTGCAGTGTAGGTGACAACGGGCCCATTCGCTAATGAGTTCTTGGTCGAAGGTACCTCCCGCCGAGCGTGCGGAGCCGGGGGTAGGGGGACGTAGATCCACAAGGAAGACCTCTCGCGCGCCAGGTGGTCCGCATGGAACGACTGCCCCCGACCCGACGGCGGAGCCGTCGGGTCCCTTCCCCCCTCGCTTCGCTCCGGGGGACCAAGTTCAGGACTTGGTCTCGCTCAGGTTGGCGCCCCAGGCGACGTCGACACGCAGCGGAACCGAGAGCTCAGCCGACCCCTCCATGATGCCGACCACCATCTTCTCGGCGTCGTCGGACTCGGAGTCGGGTACCTCGAAGATCAGCTCGTCGTGGACCTGCAATATCTGTGCAGTATCCATGCCGGCCTCCCGGATGGCGGCGTCGAGGTCGATCATGGCCTTCTTGATGATGTCGGCGGCCGTCCCCTGAATGGGTGCGTTCAGCGCCATCCGCTCCCCCATCTGCCGCAGCCGGAAGTTGTCCGACTTCAGCTCGGGCAGATACCGGCGCCGACCGAAGAGCGTGGTGGTGTAGCCCTGGTTCCGGGCGAGGGTGACGACCGATCCCATGTACTCCTTCACCTTTTGGAACTGGGCGAAGTACGCGTCGATGTGCTCCCGCGCCTCGTCACGGGAGATGTCGAGCCTGTCGGCGAGCCCGAACGCCTCCATCCCGTAGAGCAGGCCGAAGTTGATCATCTTGGCGGTGCGGCGCTGGTTGGCCGACACCTCCTCGGGTGCCAGGCCCCACACCCGGGCGGCGGTGGCCGTGTGGATGTCCAGCCCGCTGAGGAACGCCTCGACGAGAAATGGGTCCTCACTCATGTGTGCCAACACCCGCAACTCGATCTGGGAGTAGTCGGCGACGAGGAAGCGGTGTCCCTCGGCGGCGACGAAGGCCCGCCGGATCGTCTTGCCCGCATCGGAGCGGACGGGGATGTTCTGCAGGTTGGGGCTGTCTGAGGAAAGTCGCCCGGTGGTGGCGGCCATCTGGTTGAAGCGGGTGTGAATCCTGCCGTCGGGCCCCACCAGAGGGAGGTAGCCGTCGACATAGGTGGACCTCAGCTTCTCCAGCTCCCGGTACTCGAGGAGCGCGTCGA
>CAZGWX010000201.1:0-17765 GCA_964529515.1 uncultured Acidimicrobiaceae bacterium | reverse complement strand
AGACCCTCGACTACCGGATGGTGATCCGCCACTCGGCCAAGAACACCTCTTCCGATGTCTTCCTCAAGGGCGCGGTGGAGGACCACTCGCAGAGCGTGTTCACCGGTCTTCTCCGGATCGAGAAGGACGCCGTCCGCACCTCCACCTTTGAGACCAACCGCAACCTCGTGCTCAGTGAGGGCGCCAAGGCCAATTCGGTCCCCAACCTCGAGATCCTCTGCGACGACGTGGTCTGCGGTCACGGTTCCTCGGTGGGCC
Organism: uncultured Acidimicrobiaceae bacterium; assembly: GCA_964529515.1. Taxonomy (GTDB): domain Bacteria; phylum Actinomycetota; class Acidimicrobiia; order Spongiisociales; family ZC4RG35; genus ZC4RG35. The sequence continues at coordinate 17,507 of CAZGWX010000201.1, read as the reverse complement.
CACCCGACGAGAACTCGCTGTACTACATGCAGAGTCGTGGGCTCTCCAAGCCGACGGCCGAGCGCCTCCTCATCAAGGGCTTCTTCCAGGAGGTCATCGATCGTCTCCCGATCGGTGGGATGGAAGGCCCGATCTCCGAAGAGGTGTTCCGTCGCTTCGTCACCGCGCAGGACGAGGGGAGGGTGGCGTGAGGATCGACGTTGGGCTCCTCGAATCGCTTCCGGAGTCGAAGGGTGTGCGTTTCGACGTTGGCGAACATCGTGTGGCCGTGTTTCGCATCGGCGATGAGGTGTACGCCATCGGCGACCGTTGCTCGCACGCCGAGGCCTCACTCTCCGAAGGCGAGGTCTACGACTGCATCGTCGAATGTCCCCGGCACGGTTCGGAGTTCGACTTGCGCACCGGGGACGCCCTCAGCCTGCCCGCCACCAAGCCGGTTCCGATCTATCCCATCAGCGTCGAGGACGGATACGTGTTTCTGAAGCTGGAGGAACAGTGAGCGCTGCGCTCCGAGTGACTGACCTGCACGCCGGGGTTGCCGGAAAGCAGATCCTGAACGGCCTCGACATCGAGGTTCCGCTTGGCGAAGTCCACGCCATCATGGGTCCCAACGGTTCGGGCAAGTCGACCCTCTGTCACGTCCTCACCGGCCGTCCCGACTATGAGGTGACCGGCTCGGCCAAGCTGGACGGAGTCGAACTGCTCGGCCTGCCGGTCGACGAACGTGCCCGGCTCGGGATCCTGCAGAGCTTCCAGTACCCCACTGAGATCCCGGGTGTTCGCCTCCAGGAGTTCGTGTTGGAAGCCGCACTGGAGCACGGCATGGAACGCGACGAAGCACGCGACCGCATAGCCAAGGAGGCAGCGCGCTTCGGGATGGAGCGGTTCCTCGATCGTTCGCTGAACGACGACCTCTCCGGAGGCGAGAAGAAGCGGTCGGAGATCTTCCAACTCGCAGTGCTCCGCCCCAAGATCGCCATGCTCGACGAGATCGACTCGGGTCTCGATATCGACGCCGTGCGGCAGGTGTCGGAGGCCGTCGAGGAGATGAGGTCCCCGGAGGTGGGCGTCCTCATGATCACCCACTACAGCCGGATCCTCCGCTACCTGTCTCCCGACCGGATCCACATCATGATTGACGGGCAAATCGTCGAGAGTGGTGAACGCGACCTCGCCGACGAGCTGGAGGCTGGTGGCTACGAGTCATTCCGCCAGCGGTTCGGACTGACCCAAGCCACTTCAGCCCCTGAACGGCGTCCTGCCGACTTCTTCACCGATACGCCCTTCGACGCCTGATGGCCAGCCGCGCCACGGCCGAGAAGTGGCTGCGTCAGCTGACCGATCTCGTCACTGCCTCCGGCATGGAGGATGAAGCCGTCGAATGGGTTACGACGTGGGTCAAGCGACGCGACGACCTCAAACTCGCCGTCGACTCCGGCGGCAACCTACTGATCACACAGAAGGGCCGGAAACGGCGCGCTCCCGTGATCGCAGTGGCCCATATGGACCATCCGGCTTTCGTAGTCACGGCGGTCGGCGATCGGATCGAGTTCGAGTTTCGCGGTGGTGTGGACGAGGCGTATTTCCTCGGTGCGCGCGTGCGAATCCCCAAGATCGGCGGCGCCCACTGGCTACAGATCACCGCGTACGACTCCGAGAGGCACACCGGGATCATGGAGCGGGGAGTGGCTCGGGGCCAGATCGAGGTCGGGGACATCGGAATGTGGGTGTTCCCTCCACCGGTGGCTCGGGAAGGCATGCACCAGGCTCCCGCCTGTGACGACCTTGCCGGTGTCGCCGCAGCCTTGGCCGCTTTGGACCGGGCCCGCGGACAGAGTGATCTGCGCCACTACGGCGTCCTCCTTACGAGGGCGGAGGAGGTCGGCCTCGTCGGGGCACTGCACGCGGCGATCACGAGGTCGGTCCCGGATGACGCTCGCATGATCTCGATCGAGACCTCGAGAGAACTGCCCGAGGCAAAGGTGGGGGATGGGCCGATCATTCGGACGGGCGACCGGGCCACCGTCTTCGACCGGGACCTGACCAACCGGATCACCGATGCGGCGCGGAGGGCCGGGCTCAAGCACCAGCGCAAGCTGATGGACGGCGGCGGCTGCGAGGCCACGGCGTTCGGCGGGCTCGGGTATCAAGCGGCGGGTCTGTGCGTCGCCCTCCGCAACTGGCACAACCGGGGCAACCTCGATCTCGTGGAGGCGGGCAGGGGACGGGCCATCGCCCTACCTGAGGAGATCGCACTCGACGACTTCCACGGGCTGATCGACCTCATTCTCATCGCGGCAGGAGCCGCGGACGACAAGGAGACTCTGGGCCCTCGTCTGCGTGGCCTATACGAGGAGCAACAGGGCGTCTTGGGGCTGTAGGGGCGTCAGGCTGGCCGTACTGGACTTGGGAACCGGCCCCTCCCCCCTCCCTTCGCTCCGGTCCGGGGTCTAATCCCCTTCCCCCATTCGCTTCTTTCCGGGGGACCAATCAGCGGCAAGTACCCTCCGGGGCAATGACTGAATACCGCATCGAGAAGGACTCAATGGGCGAGGTCCGCGTGCCCGTAGACGCCTACTACGGCGCTTCCACCCAGCGGGCGGTGGACAACTTCCCCATCTCTCGCCTCCGATTCGACCGCCGCTTCGTCTGGGCGCTGGGGCTCCTCAAAGGCTCGGCCGCCACCGTTGCCGCCGAGATGGGCTTTAAGGACGCCGAAGTTTCGGCCGCGGTCCGGAACGCGGCTGACGAGGTGATGGCCGGCGACCTCGACTCCCATTTCGTCCTCGACATCTTCCAGACCGGCTCCGGGACCTCGACCAACACCAACGCCAACGAAGTGATCGCACACCGGGCGACCGAGATCCTCGGTGACGACCGCGCTGTGCACCCGAATGACGACGTCAACTTCGGCCAGTCGTCCAACGATGTCATCCCTTCGGTAATCCACATTGCTGCCGTGGCGGGCATCCGCGACGGCCTTCTCGATTCGCTGGACGTCCTGGCAACCTCCCTCGAGGCGAAGGCTGCCGAGTTCGCCGACGTGGTCAAGTCGGGCCGGACCCACCTCATGGATGCCACGCCGGTGACCCTCGGCCAGGAGTTCGGCGGTTACGCCGCGCAGGTGCGCAAGGGCATCGAGCGCGTGGAGCGGGTGCTCCCCGAACTGGAGGAACTGGCCCTTGGTGGAACTGCCACCGGCACCGGGATCAATGCCCCCGCAGGGTTTCCCGAGCGCGTCATTGCCCTCATGGCGGAGCGGAGCGGATTCGGGTTCCGTGAGGCCGACGACCACTTCGAGGCCCAGGGATCGAAGGACGCCGCGGTCTCGGCGTCGGGTGCATTGCGAACGCTTGCGGTCTCGTTGTTCAAGATTGCCAACGACATCCGGTTCCTCGGGTCGGGCCCGACCTCGGGGCTCGCTGAGATCCACATCCCGGACCTCCAGCCGGGTTCCTCGATCATGCCCGGCAAGGTCAATCCGGTCATGTCCGAGATGCTGATGATGGTCGCTGCCCAGGTGGTCGGGAACGACGCCACCGTGGCGTGGTCAGGGGCCAACGGGAACTTCGAGCTCAACGTGATGATGCCCGTGCTGGCCCACAACCTCCTGGAGTCGATCGAACTGCTCACCACCTCGTCGCGGACTTTCGCCGAGAGGTGCGTCGACGGCATCGAGGCCAATCGCAGACGTGCCCAGGAGCTCTTGGAGCGCAACGCCATCGTGATCACAGCCCTAAACCCCTACATCGGATATGACAACGGAGCCAAGATCGCCAAGGAGTCCGTAGCCACGGGGCGGACCGTTCGAGAGCTGGTTCTCGAGGCCGGCCTGATGAGCGAAGAGGATCTGGACAGGGCGCTCGATCTCAAGAAGATGACAGAGGGTGGCATCGTCTGAAATGGCGCCCACGCTGGGCGTCACCGAACTCCTGGATCGTCTTCGGTCGGCGGTGGTCGCGGCGTTCCCCGGACCGGTATGGGTAGGAGGCGAAGTTTCCGGCCTGCGGCGGACACCGCGAAACGCCGTTTTCTTCGAGTTGGTCGACCCGTCCGATTCGGACAAGTCGGTCCGGGTTGCGGCCCGGGGAATGGTGATGCGCGAGGTCGACCTGGCATTCGACCGTGCTGGGGTCGGGAGCATTCGCGGGGGGATCGAGGTCCGGATCTCGGGAACGGTCTCGGTCTCCGACCGTGGCGCGGTCACGATTTCATTGCTCGACGTCGACCCCGCATTCACGCTGGGCAAGTTGGCCCTCGACCGGGAGGAACTGCTCCGCCGCCTGGCGGCCGACGGATCTCTTCAGGCCAACAAGGCCCTGTCGATGCCCCTGGTCCCGCTGCAGCTCGGCCTGGTCACGAGTCGCGGGTCGGCAGCCCATGCCGACTTCCTCGACCAGTTGAAGCGGTCTGGATTTCGGTTCCGTGTCCGAACCGCTCACGCCAGCATGCAGGGGGAGGGAGCTCCGCAGGAGATTGCACGAGCAGTCGAGAGAGCCTCGTCGGCATCGGTCGACCTGATCGTGCTGGTGCGGGGTGGCGGGGCCAAGCTCGACCTTCACGCCTTCGACACTGAGGTCGTGGCCCGTGCGGTGGCAAGGGCCTCGGCTCCCGTCGTGGCCGGGATTGGCCACGAGATCGATCAGAGCGTCGTCGATCAGGTCGCGGCCGTGTCGACCAAGACTCCGACTGCGGCTGCCGAGTGGGTGGTCGGTCGGGTGACTGCCTACGCCACCACGATCGAGAAGGCCCGGGACTTCATGCGGGAACAGGCGCGGTCCGCATTCCGGGACGCCGGGAGCGCGTTGGGCTCCATCGCCACCGGTGTGGGGTCGGCCCGCCGGGTGGTATCGAACGAGGCCGAGCGCCTCGACAACATGGGGGACAGCATCCGCCAGGCTGCACAGCGTGGCGTGGATTTCAGGCGGCGCGAATTGGACTCGCTGGCGGAGACACTGGTGGCTGTCGGGGTCGAGCCCACTCTGCGCCGGGGGTTCGGCCTGGTTTCGCGGCCAGACGGTTCCGCGGTGACCAGGGCCGCTCAGTTGGCGCCTGGAGACCGAGTGCGGGTTAGGTTCGCCGACGACAGCGTCGACATGCGCGTCGAGGATGGGTCATGAACGAAGAGCAGCGAAGCTATCAAGAGGCGCTCGACGAGCTGCGGGCAATTCACACCCGGCTCACCCGTTCCGATGTCGATGTCGACCGACTCCTCGAGGACGTGAAACGGGCAGCGGACCTGCTGGCGTTCTGCCGGGAGCGGTTGGCGTCGGTAGGCGAGCGCCTCGAAGAGGTCTTGGAGGGGTTCGACTAATCCAGTGCGTCCTGGAGGACCGTCCAGCCCAACGCGGCGCATTTGATGCGCACGGGGTATTGGCTGACCCCCTGGAGGGCCTCCATGTCGCCGAGCGCCTCACCGGGACGCTCGGGGTCGATGCCGGGCTCGGTACCGCCCTCGAGAGACATCATTCCCCGGAAGCGGGCAAGCAGGTCGAGAATCTCGTCCTTGGTCTTCCCCTTGATCGCCTCGCTCATCATCGAGGCCGAAGCCTGACTGATCGAACAGCCCTGGCCGTCCACGCCCACTTCGGCCACCCGCCCGTCCTCGAACCGAAGATCGAGGTTGATCTCGTCGCCGCAGAGCGGGTTGACACCCTCCGCGCTGGCGTCGGCGGCCTCCAGTCGGCCCCGGTTCCTCGGGCTTCGGTAGTGATCGAGGATCACTTCCCGGTAGAGGTCCTCGAGCCCCATCAGGCCACTCCGAACAGCTCGCCGGCCCGGCGCAGGCCCCGCACGGCGGCATCGATGTCGTCCACCGTGTTGTAGACGTAGAAGCTGATCCGGGCCGTCGCCGCCACACCCAGCTCTCGCATCAGCGGCTTGGCGCAATGATGTCCGGCGCGGACCGACACACCGTGCTCGTCGAGGATGGTGGCCAGGTCGTGGGGGTGTGCCCCCTCCATGGTGATCGAGATGACCCCACCCCGGTCTTCGAGACCCTTCGGGCCGTGGATGCGGACTCCCGGCACGTCGGAGAGACGCTCCAAGGCGATACGGGTGAGTTCCTGGTCGTGGGCGAAGACACGATCCATCCCGATGGCGTCCAGGTAATCAATTGCAGCATGTAGGCCGACCGCCTCGATGATCGGCGGGGTGCCGGCCTCGAATCGGTGCGGGATCGGCGCCCAGGTGGCTCCTTCGAGTGTCACATCGGCGATCATCTCGCCGCCGCCCTCGAAGGGCTCCATCTCTTCCAACGCGTCCATCTTGCCCCAGAGGATGCCGATCCCGGTGGGGCCGAGCATCTTGTGGGCGGAGAACGCCAGGAAGTCGGCGCCGAGGGTCTTCACGTCGACGCCACGGTGCGGCACCAGTTGGGCGCCGTCAACCACCACGCGCGCCCCGAGCTCATGAGCGCGTGATGCGATGGAGGCCACGTCGGGGATGGTCCCCAGGGCGTTGGACATCCCGGTGATGGCGACGACCTTGACACCTTCGGTGAGCTTGTCGTCGAGGACCGCTCGGTCGATCCGGCCGTCGTCGTCGAGAGTAAGGAAGTCGAGAGTGGCGCCCGTCCGCTTCGCCACCATCTGCCAGGGAACCAGGTTGCTGTGGTGCTCCATGACGGTGGTGAGAATCCGATCACCTGGTCGGAGGTTTTCCATGCCCCACCCGAAGGCGACCATGTTCAGGCCGGTCGTGGTCCCCCGGGTGAAGATGACTTCCTCCGGCCGCTCCGCGCCGATGAACTCGGCCACCCGACGCCGGGCCGCTTCGTAGGCCTCGGTCGCCGCCACTGAGAGGGAGTACGCCCCGCGATGGACGTTGGCGTAGGAGGTCCGGGCGAATCGGTCCATGGCTTCCAACACCTGCACGGGCTTCTGTGATGACGCGCCGGAGTCGAGGAAATGGACGCCCTCGGAGATGATGGGGAAGTCGTGTCTGAGGTCGGAGAGGTCGGTCAAGACTTCTAAGTCAACACCGGGCGGGACGATTCGTATCCCTGCTCTTCGAGGCGAGCGGCCAGTTCAGGCCCGCCGCTCTCGACGACGCGGCCATCGAGGAAGATGTGCACGAAGTCCGGCGTGACGTAGTCCAGGAGTCGCTGGTAGTGCGTGATGATGAGGAACCCGCGCTCGGGCCCGGCGAGTCGGTTGACGCCGTCAGCGACCGTGCGCAGGGCGTCGATGTCGAGCCCCGAGTCGGTCTCGTCCATGACGGCCAGCTCGGGCTGGAGGACAGCCATCTGCAGAACCTCGTTCCGCTTCCGCTCACCGCCGGAGAAGCCTTCGTTGAGGTAGCGGTCGGCGAAAGAAGACTCCATGCCAAGGTCCTTCATGGCATCCATCACCTTGAGCCGGGCCTCGAGGACGGTGAGGTCCACGCCCGTGCGATTGGAGAGGGCCTGACGGAGAAACTGGAGAACGGAGACTCCCGGGATTGCCTCGGGGTGCTGAAAAGCCAGGAACATCCCTGCGGTGCCGCGGTCGGTCGGGGGCATGCCGGCCATGTCCTCGCCCTTGTAGTAGATCGCACCTTCGGTGATGCGGAAGGCCGGATGGCCCAGGAGCACCGAGGCGAGGGTCGACTTGCCGGATCCGTTTGGGCCCATCAACGCATGGATCTCGCCGTGGCGGACCGTGAGGTCGACGCCGTTGAGGATCTCGAAGTCGCCGGCGGAGACGTGGAGATTCTCGATCCGGAGGAGGGGGGTGGAGTCGGACACGTCCTCAATGGTATTTGCCCTATACGAGTATTGGAAATTCCGATTTCGTCTCCCCCATCTGACGATGGGGGACAACTCCTGAAGCGGCAGCACCATTTATGGTTGCCCCATGCTGTTCTCTCTCATGACCGAACCCCATCTGGGCGGCACTTACGCCCAGCAGCTGGAAGCGGCACGCTGGACCGAGGCGGAGGGACTGGCGTCGTTCGCGCGCTGCGATCACTACCTGTCTTCGGCCGACCCGACACCGGACGCCACTGACGCCTTCGCCGTGTTGGCCGGGATCGCCCGGGAGACCGAGAAAATCCGTCTCTGTGTCCTGGTCACTCCGATCACCTTCCGGCACCCAGCCGTCATCCTGAAGAACGCGGTCACCATCGACCAGATGTCCGGAGGCCGCCTCGACCTGGGGGTGGGCACCGGGTGGATGGAATCGGAACACGAGGCTTTCGGCATCGAGTTCTACGACTGGGCTGAGCGATTCGCCCGGTTCGAGGAGTCGCTCGACTATCTGGAAGCGGCGTTCGGCCCGGATCCGGTCGATTATCGGGGGCGGTACTACCGGCTTCAGGGGGACATCCGGCCCAAGCCGACCGGGATCCGGATCGTCATCGGTGGGAGCGGGGAGAAGCGCACTCCCCGGCTCGCCGGGACCAGGGCCGACGAATACAACATGTTCCTGACTACGCCGGAAAAAGCACGGCCCCGGGTCGAGAACATGAGGCGGGCAGCCGGGGACCGTTCGGTCGAGGTCACCATGATGGGGCCCGCACTGGTGGGCCGCACCCAGGCCGAGTTCGAAGAACGTCGTGATCGTGCTGCCGCCGAGAGAGGCATAACGGGTGAGGACCTCGAAGAGCGTTACGCCGCCAACGGGTATCTGGTGGGGACGCCCGGCCGTGTTGCCGAGTCGCTGACGGCACTGGAGGAAGTGGGCTTGGACCGTCTCTACGTGCAGTGGCTCAACCTGGACGACCAAGACGGCATGCGGGACACCGTGGAGATCGTTCGTGGGACCTGACCTGCCTCCCGCGAGCCTGCGACTTGCACGGTCGGCGCCGGGCATCGAGTCCACTATCAGGTTCTTCCCGGACGGGACCAAGACAGCCCAAGACGCCGCCGACGCGATCGGCTGTCCGGTCTCCGCCATCGTCAAGTCGCTGGTGTTCGTGGTCGTGACCGGGGAGGTTGAGGAACCGGTGGTTGCGCTGGTCCCGGGCGATCTCATGCTCGATCAGCAGAAGCTGGCCGCGGTTGCCGGCGCCGATCACTCGCGGCGAGCAAGCCTTGACGAGGTGCGCGACGCCACAGGTTTCGCCGCCGGCGGAACACCGCCCTTCGGCCATGCGACCGAGCTGAGGGTGTTCGCCGATCCGATGCTGCGACGCAACGATCCCGTGTGGGCGGCCGGAGGGACCCCCAGCACGGTGTTCCCCATCTCGATCGAAGACCTCAATCGGCTGGCGTCGCCGCAGTGGGCCGAAGTCACCCGAAACGGCTGATTACGCTCGAACAATGCGCTATCGCTCGGGGCTGGAGACCCGCGATCGAATCCTTGCTGCCACCAGGGGGCTTATCGCAGACGAGGGTCTCGAGGGGACCACGATCAAAGGGATCTGCTCGCGTGCGGGGGTCCTGCCGGGCAGCTTCTACAACCTCTTCGCTTCCAAAGAGCAGGCCATCCTGGCCGTGGTGCGGGAGGCCATCGACGCCGTCGACCCTGATCCCCAGCACCTCGGGATCGACACGATCTCCGAGCTGGTCGACGCCTACTTGAAGTTCGTCACTGAGGAAGGCGACCTGGCCCGCGTCTATATCGCGATCGCCGTCTCCGGGGGACGCAACCGGTCGGAGCTCAAAGGCCGGGTCGTGCGGCACCACGAGGGACGAGTGGACCGTTTCGCCGCCGGACTCCGACGGGAGAGACCCGAACTGGACCCGGACGAGGCCCGGCGTCGCGCCGAAACTCTGGTCACCTCCCTCAACGGCATGACCCTCCACTACGTCCTCGAGCCCACATTCGACTTGCAACGCCATGTCAGAGCCCTACTAGCCGACGTCGCGGTCGTCTGATGGAGTTCGGCATCCAGTCCCGGGGCGCGTGGGCCCGCTGTCAGGAGGTGGCCGCGTGGGCATCCGACCGGGGCCTGGCTGCGTTCGGCTTGCCCGATCATTACCTGCAGAGGGGCAGCGACCTCAGCCTTCCCTCTTGGGACCACCTCACCCACCTGGCCGCATTGGCGGCGACCACCGATGGCCTCGAACTGATCTCGCTCGTGACGCCAGTCACGTTTCGCCACCCGGCCGTTCTCTACAAGATGGGCGTGACCATCGACGAGATCTCAGGTGGCAGGTTCACCCTCGGGCTTGGGGCCGGCTGGATGGACGAGGAGTTTCGGGTCTTCGGAATCCCTTATCCGAGTCTGCGGGAGAGGATGGATCACCTCGAGGAGGCCATGGCCTACTTGCGTGCGGCCATCACGCCGGGGGCTCACGGCTACGAAGGCCAGCACTACCAGCTGGAGGAGTTCGACCCCACCCCACACCCGCAGAACCTCCGTCTGGCCATGGGCGGCGCCGGGAAGGATCGTGCTCGGTCGATTGCCGCGCGGTATGCCGACGAATACAACCTGTATGCGCGGGACCCGGAGACCTACCGCGAGGTGATCGCCAACACCAGCCGGGAATTGGAGAAGGTGGGGCGTCCACCGGACGCCATCTTCTGGACCTCGGCCGGGCCTGCCCTGGCGGCGAAGAAAGAGTCCGACTACCGGCGGCTGCTAGGCGAGCTCGCCGAGATGACCGGCCAGGACCCCGAGCGGATCGAGGCGGTGTACGAGGAGCGGCACTACCCCCACGGTTCCGGTTCCAAGCCGGCCGAGATGATGGCCGCGCTGGAAGAGGCGGGTTGTCGCCGGTACTACATGCAGATCTTCAACACGTCGGTGACGAATTTCGACATGATCCTCGACGCCTACCGACCCTAGGGCTGAACGGCCCTGGCATTTGAGCGATCACTCAAATTAGACTGGGCGGCGTGAGCCACTACAAGTCCAACCTGCGCGATATCGAGTTCAACCTCTTCGAGCTCTTTCGGGTCCAGGACTACCTGACCGAGAAGCTCTGGCCGGGTGTCGACGCCGACACCATCCGCGACGTCCTGATCGAAATCGAGCGGCTCGCTCGTGAGGATTACGCCGCCTCCTACGTCGATCAGGACCGCACCCCCCTCGAACTGGTGGACGGTGAAGTCCGTCTTCCCGAGTCCGTCAAGAAGTCCATCGCCGCCTTCAAGGACGCCGGCTGGGACAGCATCGGGCTCCCGCTGGAGATGGGCGGGACGCCGTTCCCCGGTCCTGTGCAGTGGTCGTTGAGCGAGATGCTGTTGGCGGCGAACACGACCGTCCAGTTCTACGCCGGCGGGGCCCTCTTCGCCCGGGTCCTGTTCGAGGAGGGGACTGACGAGCAGAAGGAATTCGCCAAGCTCTGGTCCGAGAAGGGGTGGGCGGGAACGATGGTCCTCACCGAGCCTGACGCCGGTTCGGACGTCGGCGCTGGCACCGCCAAGGCAATCGATCAGGGTGACGGGACCTGGCACATCGAAGGGGTGAAGAGGTTCATCACCGGAGGTGAGCACGATGCCGCCGACAACATCATCCACCTCGTCCTCGCCCGGCCCGTCGGCGCCGGTCCCGGCACCAAGGGCCTTTCGCTCTTCATGGTCCCCAAGTACCTGGTGAGCGAAGACGGCAGCCTCGGTGAGCGCAACGGCGTGTTGGCCACCAACATGGAGAAGAAGATGGGGCTGAAGGGCTCCACCACCTGTGAGCTCACCTTCGGGGGCGACGTGCCCGCCGTCGGCTACCTGGTGGGCGGCAAGCACGACGGCATCCGTCAGATGTTCCGGGTCATCGAGTACGCCCGGATGATGATCGGCGTCAAGGCCATGGGCACCCTGTCCACCGGCTATCTGAATGCTCTCGAATACGCGCAGGAGCGAATTCAGGGTGCCGATCTCGCCCAAGCGACCGACAGGACGGCGCCGAAGGTCCCGATCATCCGACACCCCAATGTCCGCCGGATGCTGATGATGCAGAAGGCCTACGCGGAGGGCCTCCGTGCCCTCGCCCTGTACACCGCATGGGTGCAGGATCAGGAGAAGCTCCACCCCGGCGACGACACCTGGCCCCGTCGCAACGACCTGTTGCTTCCGTTGGTCAAGGGGTACTCGTCGGAGAGGGCCTACGACCTCCTGGCCGTGTCGCTGCAGGTGTTCGGGGGGTCCGGCTACACCCAGGACTACCCGATCGAGCAGTACATCCGCGACGCCAAGATCGACACGATCTACGAGGGGACGACCGGGATCCAGGCACTCGACCTTTTCTTCCGCAAGATCGCCCGGGATCAGGGCACGGCACTAGCGGCCCTCTCGGCCGAGATCGTCGAGTTCGTCAAGGGCGGCTCCGACGACGACCCGCTCGCAACCGAGCGTGAGTTGCTGGGCGGCATGCTCGACGACGTGCAGACCCATCTCGGCAAGATGGTGGAGCACCTGATGGAGAGCATGGGCGGCGACTCGGAGCAGGTCTACAAGGTGGGGCTCCACGCCACTTCGCTGTTGGCGTCGATGGGCGAGCTCGTGATCGCCTGGCTGATGCTGCGCCAGGCCGAAGTCGCTTACCCGCAGATCGGCCAGGACCCCTTCTACGAGGGCAAGGTGGCGGCAACGCGCTGGCTGGTCCGAGACGTCGCTCCCAAGGTCACGGCGCGCTCCAAGGCTGCGGTGGCCGAGGACGGCTCGTTGATGGAACTCCCGGTCGAGGCGTTCTGAGTTTCGCTTGGGCGAGGACGGCCTCTTGGGATTGACGGCTGACCCCGACATACTTCGCTTGTGTCGTCCGGAGCCGTAGTCCTTTTCGTCGCCCTGCTGGCAGGGGTACTGCTCGTCATCATGGCCCTGATGGTCTGGCAGCACGCCAACCGCAATCCGAGCTATCAGCCCCTGGAGTACGTGGTCGAGCACGCCGTCCGTCACATCTCCGACCGGCTTGGCGAGGAGACGAAGCTGAAACATCATGACATCAGACGGATCCTGGAGTACGAGGTCTATTACCTCCAGGGGCTGGCCCAGGAGAACCGGCGCAATCCGATCGAAGCCGTCGCCGGAGGCCACGACGATTCCATCCGGTGGGTCGCAACCGAGATCGAGTCAAAGCACGACGTTGCCTACTCTCACGAGGACATTGCCGCCGTGCTAGGCCTCGAAGCCGACTACCTGATGGCCATCGGGGCGGTGGGAGAACAAGTCGATATGCAGGGAGATGAGGAATGAGGGTCCGTTGCGGTGCGTGCCGCACTCAGTTCGAAGTCGCCGGTCCGGGTCGTTTCGCCTGCCCGGTGTGCGGATCGGTGAACGTGGTCCGGGACGCGGCCGGAAACCCGGCGCCCCAGGAAGCCGCGTACGGTGGTTACCCGACCGCGCCTGGGGCAGGTGCAATGCCTCCGGAGACACAACCGCCCGCGCCGCCCCCGCTGCCGAAGATCACGTGCCCGGAATGCGAATTCACATTCGTGGTAGGCAACATCGCGGTCGCCCGGTGCCCCAACTGCGACGCCGAAGTGTCCACGGGTCTCCCCGACGACGAGTCCGAGTGAGCCGCCTTCCCCGCTTCGAAGAGTTCCGCTGGATCGGCACCAAGGACACGATGCGGGTGTACGACTGTGACGATTCCGAGCAGTTCGAGGCCTTGAAGACTCGGGTCGACGGGGAGGACCTCCTCGGGCGTCTGTTGCTGCTGGGGTTCGCCCCTGACACTCTGGAAGAGGCGGAAAACCGAAGCTTCCGCCCCCTACCCCACGGCTGACGCCGTAGGGACCCCTTCCCCCTGTCGCTGCGCTCCAGGGGGACGGTGGGTAGGGGGCCGTAGGTCCTCAGACAACCAAAGCTCAAGCCTCCAGGCCTTGGGCCACCAACAGGCCGATCCGCTCGCCCCGACCGTGGAAGAAATGGTCACCCGGGGTGAGCACGATGTCGATCCCGTGCGCCACGGCGTACTCCCGCAACGCGTCGCGGTCGATCACCTGGTCCCGGGAGCCCAGGATCACTCGCTTCGGCCCGCCCGACGGGAGTTCCGCAGGCAGATGTTCGGGCGGGGGAGCGACACCCGCGTAAGGCATGTCGGATCGGGAAGAGGCGACCCACTTCAGCGCCATCCACGCCCCGAACGACCAGCCGCCAATCGCCAGGGGAAGGTTCAGGGTCTCGGCGTGGCGGACCGCTGCAGCGACGTCGTCGGTCTCGGACTCCCCTTGGGCGTGGGTCCCGCCCGACTCGCCCACGCCCCGGAAGTTGAAGCGAACAACCGTGTGGCCCCGGGCGACAAGCACCCGAGTGATGGCGATCATGAGCGGGCTGTTCATCGTGCCTCCCCAGTCCGGGTGGGGGTGGCAGAGGACCGACACCCGGTTCGGCTGGTCCGCGTGATCGACCTTGGTCTCCAGCCCGATCCCGTCCGCCGTGGTGATCGTGATGCGCTCGGTCACATCAATAGCTGCCAGAGCCAGATCGTTGCCGCGGCCACGATGACGATGGCGAGGATGGCGGAAGCGATGAGAAGCCAGCGGGTTGGCATCGACTGGAAAGGGTAGCGAGCGGCCAAACTAGGCTCCGTACCCAGGCTGAACGAGAATGGAAGGGCCGGTCTTGGTAGACGTCGCAATCATCGGAGGGGGACCGGGCGGATACGCCGCCGCCCTTTATGCCCACAACTTCGGGCTCGAAGTAGCCCTCGTCGAAAAGGACCGCCCGGGCGGCACCTGTCTGATCCGCGGGTGCATCCCAGCCAAGCAGTGGCTCCACATCGCGGACGTCTACACGACCGTCGCCGATGCCGCCGAATACGGGGTGGTCACCTCGGAGCCGAAGCTCGACTGGCCCGCGGCTCTGGCCAAGAAGAACAAGACCGTCGACGGTGTCGTGCGCGGTCTCGCCGGCCTCCTCAAACAGCGCAAGGTGGATGTCATCGAGGGCACCGGTCGGCTGGCGGGCCCCGGGAAGGTCGAAGTGTCGACAGCTGGTGGCGACACCCGCACCATCGAGGCGTCGAAGATCATCCTCGCCACTGGGTCCCACGCCCGCACCATTCCGGGCTACGAGATCGACGGGACCCGGATCGTCACTTCCGATCACGCTCTCGACTGGGAGTTTCAGCCCCAACGTGTGGGCATCGTGGGCGGCGGTGTCATCGGTTGCGAGTTCGCTTCGCTACTCGCCGACGTGGGTAGCAAGGTTCATGTGTTCGAAATGATGGACCAGATCATCCCCGGGTCCGATGCGGAGTCGGCCAAGATGCTGCAGCGCCTCTTGGAACGCAGGGGTGTCGAGTTCCACGTCGGTGTCGGTGTCGGTCCTGCCGAAAAGTCGGCTTCCGGGGTGGTCATTCCGGCCGGAGAGGAGCGCGTGGAGGTCGACGTCGCCCTCGTGTCCGTCGGCAGGGGGCCGAACACCGAAGGGGTCGGACTCGAAGGCACCCGTGTGCAACTCGACCGAGGCTACGTGATGGTCGATCGGGCCACGATGGAGACCACGGAACCCGGTGTCTATGCGGTCGGCGACATCGTGGCCGGCACGCCGCAGCTGGCACATGTCGGCTTCGCCGAAGGAATCGTGGCCATGACCCATATCGCCACCGGCGAGTCGAACCCGGTCAGTTACGACGCCATCCCAAGGGTCACCTACACCCATCCGGAGTTCGCCGAAGTTGGTGTCTCCGAGGAGGAGGCAAAGCGTCGAGGCCTCGATGTGGTCACCACCAAGCATTTCTTCAACGGTGTGGGCAGGGCCGTGATCATTGGCCAGAACCAGGGTCACGTGAAGGTCGTGGCGGTGAAGGACGGACCGATCGTCGGTGCGAGCATCGTCGGTCCCCAGGCTGGTGAGATGATCCACGAATTGATGTACACGGTCGGTTGGGAAGCGCTGCCGTCAGAGGCGGCGGCGTTCATACACGCCCACCCGACACTTTCCGAGGCGATAGGTGAGACACTGATGGCAGCGGCCGGCCGGTCCCTGCACTGAGAGGAGAAGCACGTGGCAACGACGGTTTCGATGCCCCAACTGGGGGAGACGGTCACCGAGGGGACCATCCTCAAGTGGGCCAAGAAGGTCGGGGACCAGATCCAGGAAGACGAGGTCCTGGTCGAGATCTCGACCGACAAGGTCGACACCGAGGTGCCGTCGCCTGTGGCTGGGACCATCCTCGAGATCCTGGTCGACGAGGGCGACACGGTTGCCGTCGGCACCAACCTCGTGGTCATCGGCGAGGCGGGTGAACAGCCCGCATCGGGTGAGCCCGCCGCCGCCGAGCCCGAGCAGCCCGCCGGAGAGCCCGCGGCCGAACCGGAGCCGGAACCAGAGCCGGCGCCCGAACCCGAGCCTGCGGCGCCGTCCGCGGCGCCTGCCGAGCCGGAGCAGCCCGCCGAGCCGGAGCAGCCCGCCGAGCCTGTGGCGCCCTCCGAGCCCAGTCCTGCGGCCGCTGAGTCGGCCGCTCTTCATCCGGCCTCAGAGACCCCCAAAGGTCCCGACACCGGCTTTGAGGCAAGCGGGGAGCCCAGCGACGAGGAAGTGGAGGCCTTCTTTGCCGAGCCGTCACCCTCAGAGGTCGGCGCCCAACTGCTCTCGCCGGTGGTCCGCAAGCTGATCCGCGAGAACCAGGTCGACATCGCCCAGGTGAAGGGCACCGGAGAGGGTGGCCGTGTCACCCGCCGGGACGTCGAGGCCTACCTGGAGTCTCGCGGCGAGGCGCAGCCTGCACCGGCAGAAGCACCCGCACCAGCCGCGGCTGCGGCACCTGCGGAGGCGACGGCACCTGCGGAGGAGGCGGCACCCGCGGAGGCGCCCGCTGCCGAGGCCCCGGCTCCAGCAGCCCAGCCTCAGCCCGCCCCAGCGCCGGCCGCAGCCGCCGCGGAGAAGGCCCCGGTCGCACCGCCGGCGCCCGCGGCCCGCGAGGACCGACCTGGGGAGGAGACCGAACTCGACCGCATGCGGGTCCGGGTCGCCGAGAACTTGATCAAGGCGAAGCAGACCGCAGCGCACGTCTGGACCTCGGTGGAAGTGGACTACGAGCGTTTGGAGCGGGTCCGCCAGGCTCACCGGGATCGGTTCAAGAAGGTCGAGGGGTTCTCCCTCACCTACCTGCCGTTCATCGCCCGGGCGACCATTGACGCCCTCAAGGCCTACCCCGTGGTCAACAGCTCCTTCTTCCTCGAGGAGAGGAAGGCGGTGTTCCACAAGAAGGTCGACCTGGGCATCGCCATCGACCTCAACCAGGAGGGACTGGTCGTCGCCCGAGTGCGTGACGCCGACAGCCTCCGACTGGTGGGGATCGCCAGGGACATCCGCGAACTGGCCGAGAAAGGCCGGAGCGGCAAGCTGGGAATCGACGATCTGACGGGCTCCACCTTCACGATCACAAACCCAGGACCGTTCGGGTCGTTCATATCGGCGCCGATCATCAACGTTCCCAACGTGGCGATCCTCTCCACAGAGACCGTCACCAAACGGCCGACGGTGATAACGACACCTGAAGGCCAGGACATGATCGCCATCCGCCACATCGGTTATCTCGGGTTGTCCTGGGACCACCGGGCGTTCGACGGTTCGACTGCGGTTCTTTTCCTGCAGAGGATCAAGGAGAACATCGAGACCTGGGACTGGGAACAGGAACTGGCTTGAGTTCAGACGGCATGCCGCTGCTTCGCACCCGATGGCTCGGGCGTCTTG
>CAZGWX010000200.1:0-4116 GCA_964529515.1 uncultured Acidimicrobiaceae bacterium | reverse complement strand
TCGGATTCGGCGGCTGCCGCCACTGCGAGCAGTCGCGGGGTGTCACCGTCAATTGCGGCCGCCCCGCTCAATCGGTGTCGGCCCAGGGTCAGCGTCCCCGTCTTGTCGAACAGGACGACGTCGACACGGCGCATCTCCTCCAGCGCCAGCCGGTCCTTGACCAGGATTCCGTTGCGGGCAGCCTTTCCGGTGGAGATGGCGATCACCAGCGGGATGGCGAGGCCGAGAGCGTGGGGGCAGGCAATGACCAGCACCGACACCGTCCTCGTCACCGCCTCGCCGGCCTCACCGACCACCAGCCACACGACTGCAGTGATCACGGCCGCGGCGAGCGCGACGTAGAAGAGCAGTGCCGCCGCCCGGTCGGCGAGGGCCTGCGCACGCGACCGCGACTCCTGCGCCTCGGCCACGAGGCGCTCGATCCCGGCGAGGACCGTCTCCGCCCCAACCGCCTCGACACGGACTCGGATAGAGTTGTCGACGGCCACGGTGCCGGCCACCACTCGATCACCCTCTTCCCGGCTCTGGGGCCGGCTCTCGCCGGTGATCATCGACTCGTCGATGTCCGCGGCGCCCTCGACCACCTGGCCGTCGGCGGGGATCCGTCCGCCGGGGCGGACCAGGACCAGGTCGCCCTCGATCAGCTCTGAGACCGCAACCACTTCGGTACCGGTCGCGGTCACTCGCTCTGCCTGGTCGGGCAGCAGCTGGGCGAGGGCCGACAGAGCCCCGCTCGCCTGTCCGATGGCCCGCATCTCCATCCAATGCCCGAGGAGCATCACCGTGATCAGGGCCGCCAGCTCCCACCAGAAGTCGAGAGCGAACCAGCCCAGCGTTGTGGCCATCGACGCCAGGAAGGCGACGGTGATCGCCATCCCGATGAGCAGCATCATCCCCGGCCGCCGAGCGCGGATCTCGGAAACGGCGCCGCTGAGGAAGGGCGATCCTCCGTAGACGAAGATCACAGTGCCGAGAACCGGAGGCACCCAGCCCCAGCCGGCCGGGACCTCGTAGCCGAACCACCCGGCCACCATCTCGGAGAAGAGGACCACCGGGACGCTCAGCGCGGCCGACAGCCAGAACCGGTCCCGGAACATCGCCACACTGTGCCCCGCGTGGGCGTCGTGGGACTGGGCCTTGTGGTGATCGTGTTCCTGATGATGTTGATCGTGTGTCATGTCGCGTTCACGGGTATCTACAGACCATACGACCCCTGTTGGCGTCCGGGCCGAGCGACCCTGGCTCACAGTCCACGAAGTGGAGTCGACTGGGGTGGAGTCTTGACAAAGGAGTGACTCGTGAAGGCGCTGCGCCTCAATGCTTGGAAGTCAGAACCCGTACTGGAGGAGGTCGAACAACCTCGCCCCGGACCCGGACAGGTGGTGATCAAGGTGGGTGGCGCGGGAGCCTGCCACTCGGATATCCACCTCATGGACGAGTTCGAGGAGGGCGTGGTCCCTTGGAACCCCCCGTTCACCCTCGGCCACGAGAACGCCGGCTGGGTTCACGAGCTGGGCGACGGCGTCAAAGGCGTCGAGAAGGGCCAGCCGGTCGCCGTCTATGGCCCGTGGGGCTGCGGCACTTGTGCCCGCTGCCGCGTCGGAATCGAGACCTACTGCGAGAACCTCTCCGAGGCTCCGATCGCCGGTGGTGGTGGCGGACTCGGGCTCGACGGCGGGATGGCCGAGTACATGCTCGTGCACAACTCCCGCTTCCTGTTCCCACTGCCCGATGGCCTGGAGCCCACTCAAGCGGCGGCGCTCACCGATGCGGGGCTGACCCCGTATCACGCCATCAAGAGATCGCTGCCGAAGCTGACCCCCGACTCGTACGCGCTGGTGATCGGCGTCGGCGGCCTCGGCCACCTCGGGGTGCAGATCCTGTCCGCGATCACCGGCACCACGATCATCGCCGCCGACATGAAGCAGGAGGCCCTCGACCTCGCCAAGGAGCACGGGGCGGTCCACACCTTCATCTCCGGAGAGAACACGGCAGACGAGATCCGCGAGCTCACGAGGGGCCGGGGGGTTGACGTGACCCTCGACTTCGTCGGCGCCAACCCGACGATCGCGCTCGGTGCGGCTGTGGCCCGGCAGATGGGCGACCTCACTGTCGTCGGCATCGGCGGCGGAAGCTACGACTTCTCGTTCTTCAACGTCCCCTACGAGGTGAGCATGCAGACCACCTATTGGGGCACCCGACCCGAGCTCGCCGAGCTCCTCGATCTCGGCGCCAGGGGCATGATCCGGACCGAGGTCGAGGAGTACAGCCTGGACGACGTCCTGGATGCCTACCAGGACCTCAAGGACGGGAAGATCCGCGGACGAGCCGTGGTCATCCCCAACCGGGGCTGATCCGGTCCATCGGAGTGGGGCGTCCCGCCTTGGGGCGCCCCACCCTGAAGTAGGTATCGAGAAGTCCGCGATCGGAGCGGACGCCGGCCGCAAACACGGCCTGGTGATCCCAGGAGCCGCGGACGGGCAAGCCGAGGGCGTCGGCGAGCGCGCGCGACTCCTCCCACTGCATTCCCACTACATGGGCCTCCCGGCTCCTCACCTCGTACTCGAGGTCGGGGTCGAGGCGTGCCAGGACCCAACCGACCGACGCCGCGATCTCGTTGGGCTCGCGGCCCGGCACGGCCTGCGCCACCAGGACGGCGCTCTCACCCACCACCGAAACCTCGGTGCCGTCAGCACGGGCGTCGATGAGCAGATGTGGGACGGTCGAGTCGACGTCGAGGCCGAGGCCCGCCGCGGCCGTGATGGGCCGGAGGAGGATGACGGCCGCTCCGGCCAGCCGCTCGCCGACACTCCGCCATGCGAACTGGGCCGACGAAGGGGCGGCAGGAACCAGCAGAGCAGTGGCGGGGCGGCGGACCGCGTGCGGGGCGCTGGCCACCAGCCAGCGCAGGTAGGCGAGCGTCAGCTCCGGAGAGAGCATCTCGGTGGCGCTGAACGGGCTGACGAGATCGAACTCGTCCCATCGCCCGGCGACAGCCGACAGGACTTCCTCACCGAAGTGGCACGGGCGGCCGGTGCGGTCGACAGCGACTAGTGCGGGTTGGGACGCCGCCTCGGACCCGACCCACCGCGTGGTGGTGGGCCCAGGGGCTATGACGATGAGCCGCTCCCGCGACATTCCTGGCCCTACCGGGCGCAGTTCATGCAGAAACGCGTCTGCGGCACCGCCTCGAGGCGGGCTAGGGCGATAGCCGACTGGCACTTCTCGCAGATGCCGTAGGTACCGGCATCGATCCGGGCCAGTGCAGCCTCGGCCTCCTCCACGGCTCGACCGGCGAGGCCGTGATACGCCATGGCGATATCGTCCGGATCAGGGGAACCTTCGAGGTGCTCACGCCGCGCGGCGAGAGTCGCCTCGATCTCCGCGCTCAAGCGCTGGAGAAGTTCGGCGGGCACGATCTCGCGATCGGTTGGCTGGGGAATCGTCATCAGGGACCTCCAAGGGATCTGACTCGCATCTAACACGATGGTGAAGCCAATCCGGTGTCCGTATTAGCATTGCTTAATAGTGAACCCCGCCCCGACCACCGGCATTCCCGTTCTCGACGACCTGCTCGGCGGGTTGCTCCCTGGCGACAACGTGGTCTGGATCGGCGACGACGCCGTCCATGACCTCGTTGAGGCGGCTTTCATGGCCACCGCACCGACCACGCTGGTGACACTCGGCAACGACGAACTCCCTCGGCTGCCCGCCGGCACAGAAGTGATCGACGGGAGGCCAGGCAGGCCCTACGCGGATCTCCAGGAGCTGGAGCAGGAGATCATTCGCCGCGCCGGCCGGCGGGGGGCCCAAATCGTCATCCACGACCTCGACACCCTGGTGCGCCGCCTCGGGGCCGAGGCCGCCCTGGGCTTTTTCACTCGCACCTGCCCGCGGCTGTTCGACCTCGGCGCGATCGCCTACTGGCGGGCCACCCGCCGCGGCTCCTCGTCGGTCCTGGAGGGTGTGCAGCGGGTGACCCAGTGCGTCATCGATCACACTGGTGGACGCCTCCGCGTTCTCAAGGCGGAGGGGCGGCCCACCGCGGTCGGCCGCATCTTCGAGGTCGACCTCGAGGACGAGACACTCGAGCTCACCGAGGAGCGCGCCACCAGC
>CAZGWX010000199.1:0-3243 GCA_964529515.1 uncultured Acidimicrobiaceae bacterium | reverse complement strand
ATAAGTATGGGGGTCGGAAAGCTCGGGTCCTCGGCCCGGAGGCGGTCGAGGGTCGCAACGGAGGTGGCGAGTCGTTGGGCAACATGTCGGCGGTCG
This sequence comes from uncultured Acidimicrobiaceae bacterium, assembly GCA_964529515.1. Lineage (GTDB taxonomy): Bacteria > Actinomycetota > Acidimicrobiia > Spongiisociales > ZC4RG35 > ZC4RG35. Next base: position 3,147 of record CAZGWX010000199.1, on the reverse strand, counting down.
AGGAGTTGTTCCACATGAATGAGAGTCCGGGTCGAGGACGCCACCACAGTCGGATTCGGGAGGCTAATCCTGGGAACTTCCCTGGGACGGCGGGTCAACCAATGACCCCATAATCCCTGGTCAAAGGCCCGCTAGTCAGTAGCGAACACGAGCTTGGGAAGCTCGTGTTCTACCATTGAACTACACCCGCGAAGTGTTCCCAGGATACTTGCCCGCGCTATGTCAGCCAGCAGCTTCCTGCAGGTAGTAGAACTCCCGGAACCCCGAGCAGCGGCCGTCTTCTCCGAATTCGAGAAGGAAGGCGTTGTGGAACAGCCTCTCCGGCGTTGAATCAGTTGGGTTGTACCTAGTCCAACCGACGCCCACGGCCCGATTCCCGTCGACGGCGTAGGGCTCATACCGCGCCTCCCACCCGAATGGGTCCTCGGTTTCGAGCCAGTTGGCGACGATGGCGTCCCTCCCACGCACCGCAACGTCATCGTCCTCCCAGGGGCGGTAGCTGTACACCGCATTCTCGGTGAAGAGGTTCCCGATCAGCTCGGCATCCTTTGCCCTCCACGCCTCGAGATACCCATCCAGCCAGCGCTGTACGTCCTCGTGTGTCATCGGGTCAACCTACCCGGCGGTCCCTACCCTGAGCACATGGACGAGATCGAACGCTGGTCACCCTTCAAAGTGTGGCTCTACTCCCTCTTCTCCAGTGGCTACAAACGCCACACCGTCATCGTCGACAAGTTCGACCCTCAGCCTGGAGAGCGGCTTCTCGACATCGGGTGCGGACTTGGCCAGGTGCTGGGTATCGCGGCGTCCCGGGGTGCAGTGGTGTCGGGCATCGACTCCAGCCCGGCCATGGTGGAGCGGGCTCGGCGCAAGGTCCCGCAGGCCACATTCGAAGTTGCTCCGGCGGAGGACATCCCGTTCCCTGATGACAGCTTCGATCTCGTCACTGCCGTTGCCACCTTTCACCACTGGGCCGATCGTGAAGCCGGGCTCGCCGAGGCCGTCCGCGTTCTGGCGTCCGGCGGGCGCCTCCTCATCGTGGAGAAAGACCTGGGGAAGGGTGGTGAGCACGGCCTCACACCGAGTGACGCCACGCTCCTGGCCGCTCGCCTCGAAGAGTCGGGCTTCGAGGACGTTGAGGTTTCGGAGCTCATCGATCGGCGACATCGAATGATCGCGGTGTCCGGCTCACTCCGCGCCCGCTGACGAAGGCCTAGGTTTCGCCGTTCTCACTAGAAACGGAGTCGACGGTGGATGATCGAGTGACCGAGTTCCGGCGATTGCACGATTCGGGCTGCTTCGTGATGCCCAATCCGTGGGATGTAGGCAGCGCAATCGCTTTGGAGAAGATGGGTTTCAAGGCCTTGGCCACGACGAGCGCCGGCTTCGCCTGGACGCTCGGCCGGCCGGACAACGGGATCACCCTCGAGGACTCCCTGGGCCACTTTCGGACCATTGCCGCCTCGGTGGGTGTGCCGGTCAACGCCGACTTCGAAGGCGCCTTCGCCGAGGACCCGGATCAGGTGTACGCCCATGTCCACCTGGCAGTCGCCACCGGGATAGCCGGTGTCTCGGTCGAGGACTCGACCGGTGACCGGGCCGACCCCCTTTACGACTTCGATCTCGCCGTGGCGCGGGTCCGTGCCGCTCGGCAGGCAATCGATGACAGCGGCACGGGTGTCGTGCTCACGGGGCGTTCCGAGGGGTTCGTGGTCGGGAGGCCCGAGATCGACGAGACCCTGCGCAGGCTCCAGGCCTACAGCGAGGCCGGCGCCGACTGCCTCTACGCCCCGCGCCTCACCGATCAGAGCCAGGTCGCTCGTGTGGTTGACGCGGTGGCGCCGAAGCCGGTCAACCTGCTCATCAACGCCCCGTTCATGACGGTGGACCAGGCGGCCGCCCTCGGCGTCCGTCGCATCAGCGTCGGCGGCACCCTGGCGCGCACCGCGTGGAAGGCCATGCTCGACACCGCCACCGAGATTGCCGAGAACGGCACCTTCAACCATTTCCAGGACCTCCCGAACATCGACGGGCTCCTGGGCGGCGACTGACGCACCGAAAGGACCCAAGATGACCTACGGCAAGGACGTGCTCGACGAGCTGAAAGAGCCAATCGTCGATCTCAGACGGCGAATCCCCGAAGTCTTCGAGGGCTACGGCGCCCTGAGCAAGGCGGTGTACGCCAGTGGGGCTCTGGACGCCAAGCCCAAGGAGCTCATTGCCCTGGCCATCAGTGTGTCCAAGCAGTGCGACGGCTGCGTCGCCTCCCATGCTCGAGCGGCCGCACGCCGGGGCGCGACCGCGGACGAGGTGGCCGAGATGCTGGGCGTCACGATCATCATGAACGGCGGGCCGGGCACGGTCCACGCACCACGGGCGATGGCTGCCTTCCTCGAATACGCCGATACCGAGACCGAAGCCGGGTAGATCATTTCAACAAGGTGATTCCAGCCCAGAGGCTCAGGATGGTCCCCACGACCAGCATCCAGACCGCCCGCCCCGGTCGGAAGTGGGCCTCGCCTACACCCTTGGGCGTCTGGCCGCGTCGGTACTTGAACCAGGCTATGCCGTTGCCCACGATCATGGCCAGGCCGACCGCCAGCAACATCTGCGGCAAGAGGAGTTCGACGTCGAACATGTCGCCCACGGCCGCGACGCTAACGCCGATAGGCTCCCGGCGTGAAAGCGACCGTCTCCGCACCGGCCAGCACCGCCAATCTGGGACCCGGGTACGACTGCCTGGGAATGGCCCTGGCCCCGCGTTGTGTCGTCGACGCCGACTCCGCCCCCGACTGGTCCGTGGACCATATCGGCCATTTCGTTCCCGCTGAGGGTGAGCGTGACGCGATCCTCGAGGCGGCCCGCCGGATCTCCGACCACCCCCTCAAGCTGACGATCGACAACGCAATTCCGATCGGGAAGGGCCTGGGCTCGTCCGCCGCGGCCCTGGTGACCGGTGTCGCGGTGGGGCTGCTCGCCGCCGGAGGCCAGGCGCCGGCGGACCGGGTGTTCCGCCTCGCCGCCGAAATGGAGGGCCACCCCGAGCAGGTAGCCGCCGCGGTCTACGGGGGACTGATTCTGATGCCGGCCGAGGGGATGCCCCTGCGGCTCCCCGTCCACCCCACGATACGACCCCTGGTCGCCGTT
>CAZGWX010000198.1:0-3461 GCA_964529515.1 uncultured Acidimicrobiaceae bacterium | reverse complement strand
GAGCTTGCGCACGGCGACGATGTCCAAAGGACAGCCGAGTCGCGATGCCATTTCGACACCCACGGGCACCCCGCCGCGGGGGAGGGCGTAGACCGCGGGGTCTGCGGGCGCCTCCCGTGCCACCAGTTCGCCGAGCTCGAGCCCGGCCTGACGGCGGTCGGCGAAACGCATCAGCCGTACCGGTCGACGTATCCGGCGAGCCAGGGCATCAACGAGTCAATGAACCTCTCCGCTTCGGCAGGGGCGAGGGTTCGTGCGGCATAGTTCATCAACAGGACCTGACGGGCGGCCATGAAGCCCTCCAGCCGGCGGGTGCTCACCTCCGGCCACTCGCGGACACTCTCGTATCCGCGCCGGAAGGCGTCTCTGAGCTCGACACGGTCGGGACGGGTCCGCGTGTGATAGAGCGAGATGGCGATGTCCTGGGAAGGGAGCGCGATCATCAGATCCTCGAAGTCGAAGACGTGCATGCGCTGGGCTGCCATGTGGACGTTCCATTCGTGGAGGTCGCCATGGACCACCTGGGGGTGGCCAGCGGGCCACGCTTCGGCGATCTCCTCCTCTGCCATGGCGGTGGCGCGGTTGATCACCGTTCGCATCGGACCGTCGAAGATGTGGTCGTAATACGGGTCGCCGATGACCACCGGGTCGATCTCGGCACCGTAGTAGAAGACACGATCCCACTGTCGCAGTGCGTCGGTCGTGTTCGGCCGCCAGGTCTCACCGTGGTTGTGGAGTGTGGCTGAGACCACACCGAGCATCCGGTACCCGAAGGGGCCACCGGCGCCGAGCGGCTCCCCGGGGATCCAGCTGAAGAGGACGCACGCCCGTTCCTTGCCGATTGCGGGGTCGAACGCGTCCACGACCAGTTTGCCCGTCATGGTGGGGATCGGTCGAACCACCTCGAGGTCGGTCTCGGCATTGAGGGCGGTGAGCCAGGCCACCTCGTAGTCGATGTTCGTGCGGGTGTTGCCCCGGACCGCACCGACACGCAAGGTCATCAGCTCTCCGGAGTGGGTCTCCACCCGGAAGAGGACGTTGGAGTGAGTAGCCAGGTGGGACACGGAGCGGATGTCGTATGGGTACCGCTCGAGCACCGAACGCGCCAGAGGAAGGAGCCTGTGTGCTTCCTCAGCTATCCGAGATACGTCCATTGGATCCGGCCCCTCTACGTCTCACCACGCAATTCTCGCTGGACATCGGCACGGTGAGGGTGAAAACGCCTCCGTCTAAAGACCCAATCTAAGTCTGAGAGGTGGCGCCGAGGATGTCATCCAGCGCGTCGACGAAGCGCCGGTTCTCCTCAGGGAGACCCACGGTGACCCGCATCCAGCCGCCGACGGCAGGGCGAAGGATGACTCCGCGCTTGATGAACTCCCGTGCCATGGCTGCGGAGTCGCTCCCCGCCATCTGGAACAAGACGAAGTTGGTGTGACTGCGCACTTGGAGAAGCCCCCGCTCCTCAATGGCGCCTGCAAGGTGGTGCCGCCCCGCCGAGTTCGCCTGGACGCGTCGCTGCACCTCCTCGGGCTGTCCCAGGGACGCCAGTGCGGCGGCCTGTCCGATCCGACTAACAGTGAGCGGCTGCTGCCCCCGTCGCAGCCTCGCCAGAGTCGCAGCGTTGCCCACGGCATAGCCGACCCGCAGTCCCGCGAGGGCATAGACCTTGGAGAAGGTACGGAGGGTGAGGACGTTGGGTGCATCCACCGCCAGCTCCGTCGTCGTACGGAAGGAGGGATCCTCGACGAACTCGGCATACGCCTCGTCCACCACGACAAGCACCGACTCGGGGAGGCCGGAGATGAAGTCGGAGAGATCGTCGGCATCGAGAATCGTCCCCGTCGGGTTGTTCGGGTTGCAAACGATGACCATCCTGGCCCGCTCGTCGACGGCCTCGGCAAGTGCGGCCAGATCCACTCCATGACCGGCATCGAGCGGCACTTCGACGGCCTGGGACCCGGCCCATGCTGCGGCGTAGCGATACATGATGAAGCTGGGCCATGGATAAACGAGGCTGGTTCCCGGGCCGCCCACGGCCGCGGCGAAGTCGGCGAGATGGGCCGTGCTCCCGTTGGCGAAGAGGAGGTTCTCGTGACGGACCCCCAACTCTTCGGCGAGACGCCCGCCGAGGGCCCATGCCTGGTTGTCGGGGTAGCGGTTGAGACCTGCGGCCTCGCGGGTGATGGCCTCGATCACACCGGGGAACGGGCCGAACGGGCTCTCGTTGGCGGTGAGCTTGACCACCTGGGAGGGGTCGACTCCGTACTCCCGCACCACGTCCTCGATCGGCCGACCCACCTCGTACGGGGGAATCGCTTCGATCTCCGGGCGGAGAATGGGCATTGAGTCAAAGTACCAGGTGAGCACCCGATACTTTGAGGTACTTGGTACCTGGTACCTGGACCTCACACTCAAATCGCGGGTCAGGTGCGTTCACCACTCTTCGTCCGGGAAGGATTGGCGAAAACCAGCGCGCGATCCGAGTACTGGGTACCAGGTACTGGCTTCGTGCCCGCCGGACGAGGTCAGGTCGTCGCCCCGAATAGACCGAGCCACCGAGGTAGCGGTACTCTCCTGACCATCCTCGAAGCCATGCAGATCCTCGACCCGCAGGGCAACCTCGTGGGGGACGACCCGGGCCTCGACCCGGGCACTTACCAGGCCATGTATCGAAACATGGTCCTGTCTCGCGAGCTGGACCGGCGCATGCTCGCTCTCCAACGACAGGGGCGGATCGGCACCTACGCCATGCTCGAAGGCCACGAAGCCGTCCAGGTGGGCTCTGCCATGGCGCTCCGCCCGGACGACTTCGTCTTCCCCTCGTATCGCGAGCACGGCGTCCAAGTCACACACGGCCTCCCGATCGACGTCCTCCTCGCCTACTGGAAGGGCCTCCCCAACGCCGGATGGGACGCCGAGAAGTACCGCTCGGGGATCGTCACCGTGCCCATCGCCTCCCAACTCCCCCACGCCGTTGGCTACTCGTACTATCGGCGCCTCCAGGGTGACGACATCGTCACCGCCGTGTACTTCGGCGACGGCGCCACGTCGGAGGCCGATTTCCACGCCGGCATGAACTTCGCCGGAGTGTGGAACACCCCCACCGTGTTCGTCTGCGCCAACAACCTCTATGCGATCTCAGTGCCCTACGAGCTCCAGACCGCGTCGCCCACGATCGCCCAGAAGGCCGACGCCTACGGCTTCCCCGGCGTCCGCGTCGACGGGATGGACCCAGTCGCGGTGTACATGGCGATGAAAGAGGCCGTCGATCGCGCCCGTTCCGGCGGCGGTCCGACCCTCATCGAGGCCATGACCTACCGGTACGGAGCGCACGCCACCGCCGACGATCCCACCTTGTACCGGTCCGACGACGAGGTCGCCAGCTGGCGGGAGAAGGACCCGATCGACCGCCTGCGCCGGTTCCTGGAACGGCGAAACCTTCTCGACGAGCGCGAGGCAGA
>CAZGWX010000197.1:0-4090 GCA_964529515.1 uncultured Acidimicrobiaceae bacterium | reverse complement strand
TCCCAGCGCGGAGGTCCCGGCATTAGCCGGACTCGGCGACTTCCCCGAGTTCCCCGACGATCCGCTCCCCGATGCTGTTGCGGCCTCGCTACAGGCGGTGCTCGACACAGCTATTGAGCAGCGCGTGTTCCGAGGGGCGACAGCTGCAGCGATCGTCGCGGGCAAGGGAAGCTGGTCCGGAGCCGCGGGTGTCGACCGCGAGGGGAACCCCTTGACCACAGAGACTCCCCTGCTCACGGCCAGCACAGGCAAGACCGTCACGGCTGCGCAGGTCCTTCGCCTGGTCGAGGAGGGAAAGCTTGGCCTCGATGACCCTGCCGCAGATCATCTGCCCCGCGAACTCGAGTTCGCCGATACGAACGGCGCCACGATTCGGGATGTGTTGGGGATGCGCAGCGGCATCCCTGAGCCTCCCAACTACATCGCCAACGTCGACAGCGGATACAGCGTTGCCCAATTGTTGGAGCACACGCTGAAGCCGCGCTTTCCCGCCGGGTCGGAGTTCGATTACGTGAATATGAACTACGTCCTGCTCGGGAGCATCATCGAGCAGCTCACAGACCGCCCGTTTCGAGAGGCTCTTCATTCGGGGGTCTTGGATCGCCCGGGCATCGATGGCCTGGTTTATGGCGAAGGGAGCGCCCTGGCAGCAGATGGATGGAGGATCGAGGCGACGGCCGCTGCACTCGCCCGGTGGGGGTACGAGCTCTTTGGAGGGTTCGTGATCTCCGACGAGTCCCTCCGCCAGATGACCGTCTTCCCGGACGACTTCTACGGTCTGGGTGTCATCAACTTCTCATTCGTTCCCGAATACCCCACCCTGGCGATCGGCCATGGCGGATTCGAACTATCCAATGCGGTCAAGCTCGTAGCCTTCCCCGAGGAAGGGGTGGTGATCGTGGTGCAAGCCAACGCTTCTACCGGCGACGGGCTCGATGCGGTGGCGGGGGCGCTGAGAGACGCCACCCAGCCATGACCCGGTCCCTGGGCCTGGACATGGATGTCGCCGCGGTCGAGGGCCGACGACACGCTGGGCCCGGCGTCACATGCGAGATGAGATCTGATCCAGCCACCGCAGCGATCTCCCTGTGGTCTACTTCACTCCCGAGAAGGGTCTGAGTTGCATCCCGCAGACAATGAGGAGTTCACCACATTTGTGAAATCGGTAGAGCCTAAGCTGTCGTTCGCCCTGGGCGCGGCGTACGGGCTGGAGGTCGGCCGGGAGGCCACCGCCGATGCTCTCATGTATGCCTGGGAGCACTGGGCGAATCTGCGGGTGATGCAGAACCCCGCCGGATACCTTTATCGGGTGGGACAGTCCTCGGCACGGCGCTATCGGAGGAAGAGTCCGCTGTTCCCATCGGTCGCCTCCTTCGAACTGCCCGACGTGGAGCCCGGGCTCCCGGCTGCTCTCGCCTCGTTGTCTCCAGGGCAGCGGACGGCTGTGGTGTTGGTGGTGGTGCTGGAGTGGAGCGAGCGGGAGGCCGCCGAGCTGCTTGGCCTCGACCGTTCCACCATTCGACGTCATCGCGACCGAGGTCTGGCCAAGTTGCGGACTGCTCTGGAGGTGAGGGCTCATGCATGACGTGAAGACCCAGCTCAAGACCTATCTCGATCACGTGGTCGAGCGGGTCGAGGTGGAGGATCTCTACGTGGGCACGGTCCGACCGCCTCACTCTCCCGGTTTGACCCGACAACGCCTACCCGACACTCCCCGATGGGCGTTCGGAGTAGCTGTCGGCTTGCTGATGGCGGCCTTTGCTCTTCTCTCCTGGGCCGACGCTTCGAGTGACCAGACCGATCCTGCCGTCAGCATTCCTTCCACCACCACCAGTCCGACTTCCGGGTTGCTGCCAAGCCAGGAGGACTTCACGTGGCGTGAGACCGATATGACGGGGGAACCAGGGCTCCCCGGGTCAGACAGCGGACCCGGATATCTCGATCTGATCGTCGGTGATGGGGAGAGTTTCATCATGACGGCGACCGAAAACGTTTACGAGACCTGGACTTCAGCAAATGGGGAGACCTGGACATTGCAGCCGGAGTATGTCCGTGTAATCCACGGAGCCGCCGGCCTGTTCCTCGGCATCCACCAAAACCAAACCGAGTGGGTCGGCGACGACCGTCTCGCCATCTCCGACGACGGCGTCAGCTGGGAATACGTCACCTCCGCATCCGCGGAATCGCCACATCGGTTCGAGGAGTTCCGGTACGTAGGCTTGACGGTCGACGAGATCCTCACTCTGGATCTTCCCGACGCATGGAATCCACACGAGGACCACGGAGAGCCACCTGGTTCTCCTTCACACGTCGGGGCAATTCTCAGAATCGACGGTAGGTACGTCGGCTACTTCTATGGCAATGAGGACACACCCAGCGTGATGGGCGCCGTTTCGGAGGACGGACTGACTTGGGCGACCTTCGAGGCGGCAGATTTCCTGGTCGAGTGGCTCGACATCAGGAATGGCAGAGCCATTAGCGACCGCTACTTGAGCGAGAGACTCTGGTCGTCCACGTTCGCCGGCGACGGGACCAGAGTCCTCGCCTTAGTGGGAAACCGGTCCGGTCATGGCATCTACGAGTCATTGGATGGCATAGCGTGGAATCGGGTCGAAACCCGTTACCTGGAGACCAGCCTGGGAAATCCCTTCGCATCTTCGGTTGGACCCGATGACCTCAACTGGGGTCTGGCTCGCCTGGCCGATGGTTGGGTGATCGCCGCTTGGTGGTGGCCGTTGAGCGAGGAGGACTTTGCCATCCTGTTCTCGAGAGATGGAAGGATCTGGCTTCCCCTGGAAGCGCCCGTAACTCGGGAGGGTTTGGACTGGCGGCCGAGGGTGGCCGGAAACACGATTTTCCTCCACGATGGGCGGGCCGATCCCACGCAGATCTTGATCGGCGACTACGCCAGATAGCGTCCGGGCCATTCGTAATGGCCCCAGACGGTTCCACGGCGAGCCCTCGAGTTCGAGCGCCCGTAACACATCCGTGCCACACGAGGACCAGAAGCGACCGGGAACACCCGAAACGATCGGAGGCGGAGTGCCCGCTGCGGTTGGGTTTCGGCCGGATTTCTCTAGTCAGCGGACAGCCCGAAGATGAGTGACAACTACTCATAACCGAGGGTCAACGGCGACTGTATCCCCGGTCCCGTCCGGGCAGACTAACCACCCCAAGGTGCGTCCGCCCGGTGTGTGGTGATGGGACTTACTCCTTCTCACAACGCAGGCAGGGCACCTGTTTACACCACAGACGTGTTGCCGCCTGGCTTGGTGGACCCGTCGTGATCGAACAGCGGATAACTATCGCTGTTCGGTGAATCCTGACCAGGGGTTTCGCGTCATAGCACACCGTTTTCTGGCACCGTCCTGTTGGTCCATGTGTTGGAGGTTCGAGTCCTCCCCGCGGAGCAAAGTCTTGCCCGTCCTAGCGCCCCCCGGATCCCTAACTTCACCCGTCTGATGCCGGGATCAGACGGGTTTGTGACGAGGTGCGACGTCACACCTATCAGCGGCCGACTTCGGTCGACCGACGCATCGATACCGTGGCTCAGTGGTGGATCACGGACGAGGGGGTCGCCCTGTCAGTGGTCGTGCGGTTCGACGTCGATGTCCTTCTTCACGTATTCGGTGTGCTCTTCCTTCTTGGTGGTGTTCATGGCCACCAGGGTCAGGATCGCGCCCAGGCCGCCAACCACCATCAGGATGATCCCGATCGTGTTGATGTTGAAGCCTTCCGTTTCCACCGACACCGCGAACGCCAGGATGGCGCCCAGTGCAATGAAGAAGAGCGAGCCTCCGAAACCGATGTTCCTATTCACTTCATACCTCCTTGGTTGGGCCCTCCGCTTGCTGGGACGAGCTCAGATCCTTCAGGACGAGGCCCGGATCTGACCCGTCCACGACTCAGCAGGCCGGGGACAGGACTTCGTTTCGTGAGCGAGAAAGGGTCGGGCTACACGCGGTTCAACACCCAGATGACCACCACGATCAGTCCGATGATCCCGAGTACGAACCAAATCGTTCGATTCATTTCTTGCCTCCTCTTGTCAAAGATGCACCCGGTGTGGGTGTGCACGGCTAGCTCGGAT
>CAZGWX010000196.1:0-22299 GCA_964529515.1 uncultured Acidimicrobiaceae bacterium | reverse complement strand
CGCCTGGACGAGCCAACGATCTACTGACCTCTGCGGCACCGACCGGACACTAGACCCCCGTCAGCCCCTACTCCGTACCTCGTATGCGCTGAGTCCGAAGACAACCTACGGTTTCCATCGCTGAGGCCTCTGGGGTCTACGGGTACCTGAGGGAGCGAAGCGACCGGTACGGGGTACGAGCTCGGCGCAGCCGAGCCGCTCTTCAGCGGGCGATCTCGGCCCAGACCACCTTGCCGGCGCCGTCGGGGTGGAATCCCCAGCGGTCGGACATTGCCTCCACGATCATCAGTCCCCTGCCCGTGGGATCACCCTTGGCGCGGACGCTGGGGCGGGGGGGATCGGAGCTGACGTCGGTGACGGCGATTCTCACGTGACCGTCATGCGAGCCAACCTCGAGGACAAAAGCCGACTTGGCGTGCCGGATGGCGTTGGTGGCCAACTCGGAGACCACGGTGGCTATGCGGGCCGCTAGCTCAGCATCCTCGATGTCTTGGGTCGCAAATCTCCGGGCCTTGGCAATCGACGATGGACGGGCTGAGAAGCGTCTCTGACTGGAAGTCACCCCTGGTGAGTCCGAGACAGCGGTGATGAACAGCAGCGGAATCATTGTCGGCTTGTCCATGGTATCGCTGCTCACCTTCTCCTACCGGCGTTGCCGGGAACTCATTTAATGCAGGTTTCCCCATTTCATGCGTGGGTAAAACCCCGGCATGAGCGAGCATGCCGGCCCGGAGATCGCAGACCTCAGTGATGAGGAGCTGGTTGATCGCTTCCGCCGCTCCAAAGCCGTCGAGAAATCCCCCCAGCCCCACGACGCCGCCCTTGAGGCGGAGCTTCGACGGCGGGGCCTGGCACCCGACCGCGAGAACACCATCCCCGATGAGCCCCCCGGGGAAATGGGCGGACCCAATGGGCCTGTCGATGTGATCCGGCCGGGTCCAGGCTCGGCGGCAGGAGAACTAGCGGGCCGGCCGCCCGTCTAGTCGAACTGCACCGACCGCTTCGACAGACCGAACCAGAACCCTTCGACCGCGTTGGCGGGCACAAACCCCCCCGACACCGCTCCCAGCGCCACGAACAGCGGCGCGAAGTGTTCGGTGCGCGGGTGGGCGATGTTGGGTGCGGGAGCCTTGTTCTGGAAGTCGAGCAGAGCGTCGATGTCCCGAGCGGCGATCGTGCGGTCGAGCCAGTCATCGAACTCGGACGACCAGGACGGAGGCATGGCGTGCGGGCCTCCGTGCCAGTCCATCTCTCGCAGGTTGTGGGTGCTGAAACCGCTACCGACGATGAGCACGCCCTGCTCTCGCAGGGGCGCCAGCTTCTGGCCCAGGTCGAAGAGGACCCGCGGATCGAGAGTGGGCATAGAGATCTGGAGAACCGGGATGTCGGCCTCCGGGTACATCTCGACGAGCGGAACGTAGGCGCCGTGGTCGAGGCCCCGGCTCGGGTCCTGGTAGGCCCGGTGCTCGGGTCCTTCCACCAGTCGACTGACCTCACGGGCCAGTTCAGGGGCGCCCGGCGCCGGGTACTGCACCTCGTAGTAATGCTGCGGGAAGCCCCAGAAGTCGTAATAGAGGGGGACCGTGGTGGTGGCCGAGACTGTCAGCGGGTCGTTCTCCCAGTGCGCGGAGACCATGAGCACCGAGCTCGGCTTGGGCATCCGGGCCGACCAGTCAGACAGCTCTTCGGTCCAGATCGGATCGTCGGCGAGAGGCGGGGCGCCGTGACTCAGATAGAGAACGGGCATCCTCTCATCGGAGAAGTCGGCCATGCGCGGAGCGTAGCCACGAGGCCGTAACTGTCTTCGGAACCCACCACCTCCCCGGCTTCGCCGGACCTCCCCCGAGGGAGGGGCCACTCAGAGAAACCTCTCCAAGGTCGTGTTGGTGTCGTCCGTGATCTCCAGCTTGTCCGGCTCGTCGTGGAACCCGGCCTTGTCGAGTGCTCGCTTCGGTTGCGGACGGACACCGGTGATCAAGACTTTGGCCCCGTTGCGGTTGAGCCGCTCCACGATCGATTCCAACGCGACCAGTCCGGTGGCGTCCACCGCAGGCACGTCCTCGAGGTCGATGATGACCGTGTGGACCCCCTCGCCCACCACTGACAGTGCGCCAAGCGCCTTCTCGGCGGCGCCGAAGAACAGTGGCCCGGCGATGTCGTAGAACACAACTCCCGGCGGGAGCCCCGCCACCGTGTGACCTTCGGGTCCGCCGATGAGCTGCGCGCCGGAGATCTCCACCATCCTCCTCATGAACAACAACGCAGCCAGCATCACGCCGGTGATCACCGCCACCACCATGTCGAACAAGACGGTGAGCCCGAAACACACGAGCATCACCAAGACATCGCTGCGAGGTGCCATCCGGGCGATGCGAGAGAAGTGGGGCACGTCGCTCATGTTCCAGGCCACCACGAGCAGCAAGGCCGCCATGCCTGCCATCGGAATGGCGCCGAGCACGGGGGCCAGAGCCAGCATCGCCACCAGGAGGAACAGCGAGTGGACCACCACTGCCAGCGGGCTGCGGGCCCCGGCCCGGATGGCGGTTGCGGTGCGTGCGATCGCACCGGTGGCTGCGAAACCGCCGAAGAACGGCACCACCATGTTTCCGAACCCGAGACCGACTAGCTCGGCGTCCGGGTCGTGGCGACGACCCGTCATCCCGTCGGCGACTACGGCGCAGAGCAATGACTCGATGGCTCCGAGCAATGCGATAGCGGCCGCGGTTGGCAGCAGATCGATGACGTCACTCCACTCCAGGCCCGAACCAGACCAGGGCAGGCTGGGCCGGGGCAGCGCCTGGGGGATCGCGCCGAATAGTGACCCGATGGTGACCGGAGCCGACCCGGCTCGCGCCAACAGCAGTGCGACGACCGTGGCGACCGTGAGCCCCACCAGCGGTCCCGGGACCCTCTTGCTCACCTTGGGCCAGAAGACCAACACCGCCAACGTGAGCAGGCCGACTCCGGCATCGGCCGCGGACACTTCCCCGATGCGTGTCCCCAGGTCGGAGAGCCGTTCCCAGACACGCTCGCCTTCGAGACGACCCAGTCCGAGCAGATCGCCGAGTTGCAGGATGGCTATGACCAGGCCGATTCCCATCGTGAACCCCGTCGTCACCGGGTGGGGAATGAACTGGATGAGCCGGCCGAGCCGAGCGAAACCCATGGCAAGCATCATCACGCCGGCAAGGCCCGTGGCGACCAAGAGTCCCTGGATGCCGTAACGCGTGGTGACCGGGACGAGGATGACGACGAACGCCGCCGTGGGACCCGACACCGAGTAGGTGGAGCCCCCGGTGAGGGCGATGATGATGCCGGCGACGATGGCCGTGTAGAGCCCGTGTTCCGGCGGGGCGCCGGCGGCGATGGCGAGGGCCATAGACAGCGGAAGCGCCACGACACCGACGACGAGCCCGGCGATGGCGTCCGCTCTCAGGTCGGCGCGGGTGTACCCCCGGCGGAAGCTGGCTCGAATGGCAGCCGAGACCTGGATCTTCGATGCATCATCAAGTTCCAGGCGCGGCACGTCGGCAAGATACTTCGAGAAGGATTAGTCCCCAACGACGCAAGGAGTGGGCGAAGGGAGCCGGTTCCAACGCGTCAGCGGATTCGCGGGAAGGAACTCACCCCCTCCCCCTCGCTTCGCTCGAGGACTCCTCCATAAGTGGGGGAGAAGTCTGTAGCGCTGGCGGTTCCTTTAGAGTTGGCCTCCGATGGAACAAAACCACATTGGCTAAAGACACCGAAGAGTACGTGCGGATGCGCGGCACGGTTCTGAAGATGCTTCCCGACTCCACCTTCGAGGTCGAGCTGGAGAGCGGCTTCCAACTTCTCGCCAAGCCGTCCGGCCGCATGCGCCGCGGACGCGGCATCCGTGTGCTGCCCGGGGACGTCGTCGACGTCGAGGTGTCCACCTACGACCCCTCCCGGGGTCGCATCGTCTGGCGCTACCGCTAACGCTGAACCCAGCCGGTCAGGCTGGCGAGATTTCCGTCCGGGTCGTAGAAGTGCGCCGCCAACAAGTCACGCTCGTCGTCAGATGTGACGGTTCTCAACTCGACCTCGAACGGGACACCTCGGCCCCGCATCGCTTCGAACTCCGCCGCGACTCGCTCGGACTCGAAGACGACTTCGGTGAGTCCGGGCTCTGAAGGTGCGTCAACTCGGTTTAGGACCACCTGGGTGCCGCCGGCGTCAAGGAAAGTGAAAGTCTCCGACTCGAACACTGGTTGCAACCCGACGGCGTCCCGCCAGAAGCTGACCGATCGTTCCATGTCGGCGACCCGCAGGATGACCCGGCTCAACCGGCTCATGCTCCGGACGTCCCCTGATATGTCCTCTGGATCTCGTCATAGATCCGGCCCGCTTCCTCGAACCACCGCTGGTATTCCGCGAGATCGCCACGGCTGAGGGCGAAGTTGGCGTTGTCGAAAGCGGTGCCGAGCGCCTCCAGCAGCTCTTCCAGCGTGCCGTCGATCGGCGGCGATGGCTCGTTCGGCTGACCCGGGCCGGTGGTGTCGCCGAAGACCAGCTCCAGCGCCCCATTGAGGGTGTTCGCCCACTCGACGCGTTCGCCGAACACGACCGCCACCCTCCGGAACTCGGGGAAGGCCCCACCGGTCTCTTCGAGATAGAACGGCTGGAAATAGATCATCGACTCCTCGATGGGCACCACCAGCAGGTCTCCCTTGATGACCGTCGACCCGGAGTTGCGCCACAAGCTCAGCTGCTGGGCGATCTCGGCGTCCTGTTCGATGCGCTGGCCCACCTGCCCGGCACCGTCGACCAGCGTGCCCTGGGGCATACGGAAGTCGATGAGCCGTCCGTACTGGCCGGGCGTCGAGTCGGCCACCAGGAACGACACCATGTTGCGCTTCTCCCGGGGGTTGAACGGCTGTAGCAACAGGTAGGACAGGTCGCTTTCGCCAGGGAGCTTGGTGAGCAGGTAGTAGGGCAGCAGCTGGCGCATGGGCTCGTTGTTGGCCAGGTCGCCCCAGAGCTGTTCCTCTCCGACGCGCCGGATGGTGGCCGGGTCCTCGGGGAATGACCAGGCATCGTTGCCCTGGAACAACTCCGTCTCCTCCGTGACGTGATATTCGAGATACAGGGCCGACTGGAGACGGAAAAGGTCTTGGGGATAGCGGAGATGATCGACCAGCCCCGCGGGCATGTTGGCCGTCGGCTGAACCAGCCCTGGATAGTTGGCCGCCCAGGCCCGGATGATGGGATCGGTACTGTCGGCGACGTAGAAGTTGACGGTCCCGTCATAGGCGTCGACCACGGTCTTCACCGAGTTCCGGATGTAGTTGCTCCCCAGCGGGATGCGGGTCGAGACGGCCAGCCGGGCCCGTTCCACCTCGGTGAGGGGCTCGGAATACGGATAACGCGAGGTGACGGTGTAGCTGTCGAGGACCCACTTGATGCGGCCGTCGAGGATGACGGGGTACGGGTCGGAATCGGTGCGCAAGAAAGGCGCTACCGCGTCGGCAATCTCCCGGACGTTCCTCTCCACGAGGACCCGGCTGTCGGGGCGGAGCTCGCCCGAGATGAGAAGATTGAGGTCCCGGTACCGGAACGCGAACGCAATGCGCTTCCAGATGCTGTCGATGACGACGCCTGCGGTCCCGTCGTACTCGTTGTACTGGGTGCCCTCGGGCAGGGGGATGTCGATCTCCTGGGGGAAGTCCCCCGTACGCACGATGACAGGACGACCCGGGGCGTAAGAGTGCCCGAAATAGACGCGGGGCTGGGTGAGATCGAGAGTCTCGAGCGTCGCGACCGGGGGCACGTCCTTGAGCAGGAACTGCGGCTGGCCGTCCGACTGAACCACGTTCGCCTGGTTGACCACCGCCCCGTACCCGTGGGTGTAGAAGAGGTGGGTGTTCTGCCAGTCGTCACGCGGGAGGTTGACCTCTTCGAGTTCTCGGACAGACAGCATCACCTGCTGTGGCTGGCCTTCGTCCATGTAGCGGTCGGTGCTCACCCGGGCCAGCGAGTAGTACGGCTCGAGTTCCTGGAAGTTCTGATAAGTCCTCGGCAGGACGGCCGCACTCCAGATCCGCACGTTGTCGATGATGAGACGGTTGTTCTCGATGTCATCCATCGACAGGCTCGGAGATGCGCGGAAGTTGCGCACCTCGATGTCATCCAGGCCGTAGGCCGCCCGCGTCGCTTGGAGATTGTTGGTTATGTACGGCATCTCCTTGGACAGCTGGTTGGGCAGAACGCTGAACCTCTGCACCAATGCCGGAGCCACCGACCCTCCCACGATGGACACGATGGCCCAGGCGGCCACGGTCACCGCGGTGAGCGTCCAGCCCCGCCGCCAGATGTTGGCTAAGAAGAAGACGGCGGCAACGACCGCGACCACTACGAGCAGCCGGATGGCGGGAAGCCGGGCAGTGATATCGGCGTGTCCGGGTCCGTGGAACTTGGGTTCGGCTCGGGCTGAGGACAGGAGCTCATATCGGTCGAGGTAGTAGGACACCGCCCTGACGAGGGCCATGATCGCCAGCATCACGGACAGCTGGATTTTTGCCCCGCGGGTTGTGGTCAAGGTGCGGCCCTCGAAACGCAGTCCCCCGTTGAGGTAGAACGTGACCACCGCCAGGATCAGCGCCATCACGAGCAGGCTGAACAGCCAGTCGACCGCGAGCTGCAGGATCGGGAACTGGAACACGTAGAACCCGAGGTCGTTGCCGAATATCGGGTCGGTGGTCCCGAACTGGCCGCCGTTGAGGTATAGGAAGAACTCGTCCCGCCACGTCGAGGTGGCCAGGCCGAGGAACAGCGCCAGGACGGCCGCCACAAGGATTCGGACCCTTTCCAGGCGGGGCTCGACCCAATCCCGGAACCGCTCCACGAGCTCGTCGTCGATCAGGTCGAGTGGCATCCAGCGGGGCGACAGACGTTGCGCGAGGACGAGAGTCGCCCAGAAGATGGCGAATGAGAAGACCAGCCCGAATGCGCCCAGGAGAAGAGAGATGCCCCAGTTCTTGAGCCACACCGACGAATAGCCGAGAGAGTTGAACCACAGGTAATCGGTCCACAACGTCCCGGCCGCAGTGAGGAGCAGGTAACCGGCGGCGGCAACGGCCAGGATGATCGTGATCGGTCGACGCCGATCGGAAGAATACGTAGGGGCCGACCTGGTGAACATGGTTGGTGAGGCCCGAGTCTACGGGTGTGTGGCACTTGAGCGTCAGGCGCTGGTCCCCCAACCGTAGGTTGGGGGGCCAAGTTATTCAGCGACCGACTTCTCCACGCCCGACTGGTAGGCGCGGATCGCCAGTTCCCGGAGACGCTGCTCCGCCTCGTCAGAGCGCCACACCCGGAAGACCCGGGAAGCGGCCGATTGCCGCTCGCGTTGGCCCTCCCCAGACTCGTCGAGTGAGCGGGTCAGCGCCTCGGACAGTGCCGCCGGCACCTCGTCGACACCCTCGGAGTGAGGCGTAGCCGGACGCTTGATCTTCGACCCCGTCATCTCTTCGGCCACCGCATGGCCGGCGGCGAAGCTCTCGGCCCAGAGCGTGATCAGGTCGGCGCCCAGGGCATTGACGAAGACGGTCGGGTCGGGCCGCCACTTCTCGTCGGTTCGAAGCTGGTCGAGGGCGATGTTCTGCAGCTCGGTGATCGCCTTCTTGGTCCCACGAAGCGCCCGGTTGGTGATGGGGAGGAGGCGGGCGTCCCGTTCCTCGATCCAGTCGTGGCCCTCCAAGGCGGGTTCTTTAGCCTCCGGCTCCGGCGAGGGCTCGACAGCAGTGGCCTCCGACTCCGCAGCGGGGGTCTTGAGAGCGGCGAAGAGAGAGTCGAGGTCGCCCGTGTCGGGCTCGCGGGCCCCCTTCGGCTCCCCGACTCCGGGCTCCGTCTGAGGCTCCGTGCGCTCCTCAGCGGGCAGCGGTGCAAGGGCTGGCTCGCCAGCCGGATCAGTGCTCGGGGGCGACTCGACGCGTGGTGTGGGGACGACTTTCGCGGTCTCGTCTGCCGGCTGGGTCGTGTCGGGCAACTTCGGGATGCGGGACTCGCCTGGCACTACCCGCACGGTCTCGCCGAACTCCCAGGTCTTCTCTTCTTCCGACGCCTGAGCAGGAGGTGTGGGCGCGGGAACCACACGCACACTGCTGCTGCCCTCCGCCGAGTAATCGATACGCTCCCGCTTCTCTTCGAGGGATGCTTCTAACTGGATCAGCGTCGAGCGCACGTTCTCGAGCTCGTCGAGGAGCTCGTCTCGTCGCTGCTCCAGGGCCCGCGTGCGTTCTTGGGCGGCTGCGGCCTGGCGGGTCGCCGCCTCGATGAGGTCGTCGCGGCGGCGCTCGGCGTCGGCGGTCGTCTTCTCGGCTGACATGGCCGCGTTGCGCACGAGGTCCTCGGCCTCCCGGCGGGCGGCGGACGTGAGGCGGTGGGCCTCGCGTTCGGCCTCCCCCATCACGGTCAGCACGTCGCGTTCGGCCTGTTCGCGGCTCTGGCGGGCCTGTGCGGCAGCCTGCTCGAGCAGCGTCGTCCCGGTCACCCAGGCATCGCGCCGCATCGCCTCGGCGTCCGCCGCCGCTTCCTTCCGGTTGGTCTCCGCTTCGGCCATCGCCTCGCTGCGCCACCGAGCGGCGTCGGCAGCGGCGCGCTCGCGCATGGCCTCGGATGCCTCCCGAGTGGCCTGCAGGATGTTGGAGACTTCCCTGCCCACGGCGTCGAACTCGCCCGCCAGGCTGGGTGTTGCGGCCCCGGCGGCCTCCCGGAGCTCATTGATCTCCGATTCCAGGGCCTCCATGCGGGACGCCACCTGGGCGAGGAAGGCTTCCACTTCGGCACGGTCAACCCCGCGCAGAACGATGCGGAACTGCGCCCTCCGAACGTCGGGAGGGGAGATTTCAGGGGCCATCCGACATTAGAAGATAACGGCAGGGCCCCCTTGTAACGGGGTTTGCTCAGGCGGGCGGCAGCGACTTGAGGAAGTCCAGAGCCTCCAAGAGGTTGGCCACGGCCACAATCTCGATATCGACCCGCGGTGCCTCGAGGGCGGTGGCGTAGTTGTCCACCGGCACCATCATGTACTTCGCCCCGGCGGCCTCGGCGGCAACCACCTTCTGTTTCACCCCGCCGATCGCACCCACTTTCCCGTCGGTGGGATCGATGGTCCCGGTCCCGGCGACCACATTGCCCTTGGTGAGGTCACCTTCGGAGAGCAGGTCGATGATGGCAAGAGTGTGCATCAGGCCCGCCGACGGACCCCCGATGTCGCCGGAGTTGATGCTGACGGGGAACGGCGGCTCGGTGATCTCGCCGAGAAGGATCCCGATCATGGCCACACCCGGGGTGTCGTCCCGTTCCGCCAGCTCTACCTCGACGTCGACCTCCTCCCCGTCCCGGACGACAGTCACCTGGAGGGTGTCTCCCACGGCGCGTGCCCTGACGAGCGGAGTCAGGTCCGCCGCGGAGGCCACCTTCTGTCCGTCCACGGCGACGATCGAGTCTCCCCGCTGCAGCACCTCGGCTGCGGGCACTCCCTCGACGAGGTCTTCGACGATGACTTCGACCGGTGTCATCTCGTAGCCGAGGTAGTCAAGAGCTGCCGCCACTGCACGGTGGTTCGAGTCGGACATCTGGGCGAGCACGCGGCTGCGGTACTCCTCTGCGCTCTCGTCGGGGCGCCGAACCAGTTCCCGCTTTACGAGGTCCAATGTTGGGTCGAGCCGCACGAGGAACGCCTCGATCACGTTGACGGGCTGTCCGATGATGGTGAGCATCAGGAGGTCGCCCTGGGGGGAGTGGGTGGGGACGTCATCGACCCGTATCCCATCGATGGCGTCAGCGACGGGGCCCGGGCTGTATGCGAGGTAGGGAATCTCGATGTTCCAGGCGGCAACGAGCAGGATGGCCACCAGGAACAGGCTGCCCAGTGTCGCGTAGGGCCAGATGCTGCCCTTGGTCGATTCAGTGGTCTGTCCGGTCAACGCGTCGAATGTTCACACGATCGGGAAGCTATGGCACCAGGATGTCTCCCCCACTTGTGGGGGAGCACCTGAACGAAGTGAAGGGGAGGGGGTCGGTTCCCAAGGCATGTCCGCTCTGGCGCGGGGGAGGTTTCAGACGGGTTAGACGACCCCCTACCCCACTTCGTGGGGACCCCTTCCCCCATCTGCGATGGGGGACAAATCCACTTGGCCTATGAGCCCCGGCTCCACTCGGAGCCGCCGGGCCAATGCTCCTTCTTCCAGATCGGCGCCCTCGCCTTCAGCTCGTCGATGACGAAGCGCGCAGCGGCGAAAGCCTCGGCCCGGTGCCCCGCCGAAACCGCCACCGCCACCGACGCCTCGCCGGTCTGCACCACGCCGGAGCGGTGCTCCACCACCACCGTCAAGATGGACCACTTGGCCCGGGCCTCGTCGACCACGCGACGGATGGAGTCCTCGACTCTCTCGGGGTAGACCTCGTAGTCGAGGTGCGTGACCCCCTCCTTGCTCTCCGAGTGGTCGCGTACCGTGCCCAGGAAGAGAACCGTGGCGCCGGAGTCGTCCCGGCCGATTTCGGACACCAGCGCACCGGGGTCGATCGCCCCCTCGCCGACTCGCACCCGAACCAGCTCATCGGTCACACCGCCAGCCTACGGCCGCCGCCCGCTGACTTGGCCAGGCGCGCCCATAGAATCAGTACGGATGACCGAACCCCAGCGCCTCTGGGAGCAGCCGACTCAGTCTGAGCCGGCCCGCGCCAAGGTGGACCCCTGGACGGTCGCCCTCTCGGTCCTCGGAGGGGTTCTCCTCGGCACCGCGGTCACCTTCGGCATCCTCACCAGCATGGGCGTGTTCGAGGAGCCCGCCCCGCCCACGACTCAACCGGCACCGTCCCTCTCAGTGCCCTCACCCACCTCGCCTCCTCCGACCCTCGGTGATGAAGTGACGGTGTCTGCCGTCGCGGCCCGGGTCATCCCTTCCACGGTCTTCGTCGAGTCGTCCGGTTTCCTGCGCGCCGCCAGCGGTAGCGGCGTCGTCTATCAGGACGACGGATACATCGTCACGAATCACCACGTCGTGGCCGGGTCCGGGAGCCTGGCAGTCGTGTTTGCCGACGGCGCCCGATACCCCGCGACTTTGATCGGGTCCGACCCCCTCACCGACCTTGCGGTGCTCCGGGTGGACCGGCGCGACCTGACTCCGATCGACTTGGGCGCCTCGGACATGCTGGCCATTGGCGAGCCAGCCATCGCCGTCGGCAGCCCCCTCGGGTTGGACGGCGGGCCGACCGTCACGGCGGGGATTGTCAGCGCCCTCGACCGGGCCCTGGATGTGAGCCGTGGCGACACCCTCTACGGCCTGGTGCAGACCGACGCCCCGATCGCCCCAGGGTCGTCCGGCGGGGCGCTGGTCAACGCCAACGGTCAGCTGATCGGGATCACCACCGCGATCGCGGTGTCGGAGGTGGGAGCCGAAGGACTTGGATTCGCAGTGCCGGTCGACCTGATGGTCGGGATCGTCGACGACCTCATCGACACCGGTGCCGTTAGGCATGCACGCCTCGGAATCGACGGGACCACGGTGTGGGCGGTTCGGACCGGTGCCGAGTACCCAGTGGGTGTGGGGGTGACCAGACTTCAACAGGAGTCCGCCTACGGTGCCAGCGGTGGACTCTCCAACGATGTCATCACCGAGGTGGCGGGACGCCGGGTCACCACCCTCGACGACCTGCTGGCGGCGCTGCGCCGTCTTCGGGCCAACCAAAGCGTGCCGATTCGCATCCTGCGCGGGAACGACAATCTCACCCTCGACGTGTTACTGGGGAGCCTGAATCCGTGAGCGACGACCTGTTCTCCAAGCTCTTCGAGCTCTTCAACCAGCCGGGCCCGGTCAACTGGAAGCTGGCGGCCGAAGTGGCGCGACACCTCACCGGGGAGCGGGAGCCGGTGGAGCCCTGGGCAGCCGACGAGTTCCGGGACCTGACCCGCCTCGCCGAGTTCAACGTCGAACGGGTGGCGCCCTTCCGAGTGCCCATCGCATCGGACGTCCTGCCCCTCGATCCGCGCGGCTGGGCGGAACGGAACCTCGAGAGCTACACGGCGTTGGTCGAGCCTTTCGCCGCCTCCGTTTCGGGGGAAGGTCCGGCAGCGGCGATCTTCGGGCAGATGGCGCCAGCCATCATCGGGCTCCAGGCAGGCTCTCTCGTCGGGACACTGGCGACCTGGGTGGTCGCAGGCTTCGACGCCGGGCTTCCTCCCGACCACGCCGGACCGATCACCCTGGTCGTTCCCAACATCGACGCGCTGGCTGTGCCTGGCGTCGAGGCCTCCGAGGTGAGGCTGTGGACCGTGGTGAACGAGGTCGCCTTCCGCACCGTCTGCGATCTCGGCTGGATCCCCGACCACCTGGCGACCCTCGTGGGGAACCTGGCCGAGACAAGCCGCATCGACCCGAGCCAGCTCAGCGGACTGATGACCGGTGGCACCGATCCGGCCGAGATCGAGCGCGCCATCGAAGAGGCCGGCGGCTTCGAGGCTCTTGTCGGCGGGGAAGATGCCGAAGCGCCCAGGGCAGAACTGGAGGCGTTCCTGGGGGCGATCGGCGGATGCGCCCGGCTCCTGGCAAGCCGGGCTGTGCAGGATGTCTCCCCGAACTTCGACCGGATCAACGCCCGCCGGGACGACCTCCGGGAAGAACCGGCGCAGGCGACGCCGTTCGGGGTGTCGGCGGTCGGTCCGGCACTCACCCGCGCCGGCGAGGCGTTCAACCGGGAAGTCGAGCACCGTTACGGCGACGACGCACTGGCGGTCCTGTGGTCAGACCCGACACGAATGCCCAGCGCGGCGGAGCTCGCCGATCCGACGGCTTGGGCGGCACGGGTCCTTCTGGACGGCTGGGCCTAGGCCCGGGCTATCTGTAGCTGCCGGCGGACACGCCGAAGAAGCTGCGCCACAGACGGCGGAACAACCCGGGTCGGTCGGGGTCGGGAAGCTCGGTGAGGACTGCCTCGTGCATGTCCGGCGGGAGGTCGCCGACCATGGCCATGGCGCCGTCCTTTGTCTCCCAGGAGTAGAAGACCTGCCCGGAGGTGAACATCCTCTGGTACTCGCCTCTCCCCACTTCGACCAGTCCGGCGTCAGGAAGCGGGACCACGCCGGGCGTCTGGAACACCGCGAACGAAAAGAAGCCGTCGGAGTAGTAGCTGAACTTGAGGCCATCGGCGTCCTCATAGTGGTCGAGCCTGGTGAAGCCAGCTACCAGCTCAGGGAAGGGACTGGGCACGTCGGCTCCGAGAGGCACCAGGGCGAGTTCGTCGGCGGTGGCATGAGCTGGAAGTACACGCTGCCCGGGGTCGAAACTGATGAAGCGGTGCGTGCAGTAGGGAGTGCCCTCGGCGTGATAGGTGATGGCCCGCACCACTACCCCGGTCAGGTCGTCGAGAACCAGCTCGGCCCGGATGACGTCGTCCCTGGTCAGGCGGAAAGCAGTCGCTTCCCTTCCGAGATAGGACACACCACCCAGTTCGGCGACCGTGTAGGGACTGATGGGCTGGACGGTTGCTCCCGAAACATTGGCCTGATCGATGACTCCGTCCTGGCCCAGGAGCGCGAACCCTCCTGCGCCCATGGCGATCGTGGTGTCGGCTCCGGACCCGACCAGAAGTGCGCCCTCCGACTGCTCGATCGTAACCAGCGCACTGGCCATGCCATCGGGGGTGTCGCAGGTGACCACTTGCTCGGCGCCGTAGGAGGCGTCACCGCCGCGCTCCAGAATGCCGGGGAGGTCGGCCAGCACCGCCGGTGCCAGCGTCGACAGGCCGAAGAGAAGGGCGAGGAGGGGGATCACTCGTCGACCACCGCCCCGCTGAACTCGTAGGTGAGCACCTTGGCCGGGCCGAACGCGGGGTCGAGGGACGCACGGGCCCCGAACCGGCTGCTCAGATCCTCCACCGTGAGGGCGGGAGGCGACGGTGCCAGCATGGATGCGACCGCGATCACGGCCGCCGCGACTGCGGCGGCAGCTCCGATCCAGACCCCGCGGTGCTTGTGGAGCGGTATGACCTCAGCATCGGCTTCGGGCACGAGCCCGGCCGGAAGATCGAGGACCTGGAGTGAGCGGACAGCCGCACGCACGCGCTGGGTGGCCTCCAATTCGGCTGCGCATTGGCCGCAGTTGGCGAGGTGGGCGAGCAGCTCGCGCGTCTCGTCGCGGGTGAGCTCGCCGTCCAGATAGGCGCTCAGCATCTCCGACTGGTGCTTCACGTCAGCAACCCCCTCAACATCTTCCTCCCCCGGTGGATACGGCTGCGGACCGTGCCGATCGGAACGGCTGCAGCGAGGGCGATCTCCTCATAACTGAGGCCGATGACGTCACACAGGACAACGGCCTCCCGGAACTCGAGCGGAAGCTGCAAGAGTGCCTTCTGGATGTCGTCACCAAGGCTGATGCGGTCGTACTCCACATCGGCACCGACGGTGGACGCGGCGTCCCAGCGATCAACCTCCTCGGGGATGGGGGCAGTAGGGCGACGGTTGCGTCGCCTGACCTCGTCGAGGAAGGCGTTGCGCGTGATGCGCCACAGCCAGCCCTCGAAGCTTCCCGGCTGGTAAGCCTCGAGTCCGCGGCGGACCCGGAGTAGCACCTCCTGAACGAGGTCCGCTGCGTCGTCGGGGTTACCTGTGAGCCGGTACGCGAAGTTGTAGATCTTGCGTCCATGGACACGGGCTACCTCTTCCCAGGTGAGTGGGATGGACTCCATCGAGCCCTACTCCATGAACGAAGCCGCCCGTAGGACGGTTCCTAGGATTCCGAGGTTTCTGCTGCGTCTGACGAGGAAGCTTCCGCGTCTTCGGCGCCCTTCTCGATGCCCTTGCGAAACTCCTTCGCCGAGGCGCCGAGCGAACGGGCGAGATCCGGGAGCTTTCGGGCACCGAAAAGCAAAAGCACGATCAGGAGAACGATGAGAAGCTCGGTGCCGCCGATTCTTCCAAACAAGAGACCCTCCTAACCCGGCCATCCTACCCCTGGTACGCGCTGGACCGTACTGGACTTGGGAACCAGCCCCCTACCCCCGGCCTCGTTCCTCGGCCGACGGTACTTTCCCCCACCAGTGGGGGAGAAATCCTGAGCCTCCGGTCCTCCTACCCCAGCGCCATGCCATCGATGAAGCGCTGGATCCGTTCCCGGGTGATGAATCGGACCTTGGGTTGACGGCTTTCGATCTCGTGGATGGTGAACGGGGCGTACTTTTCGCTGAGCAGCATTCCCCGATCGGCGCCGGAGGTGGAGAAGTCGGCCAGGAAGCGGCGGATCACCGAGTCCTCGATCTCGGGCGCTTCGCCAGGCTCGTGGGTGTCGGTGAGGATGTAGGTGGTTGCCCCGTCCTTCATGGCCAGGTAGGAGCCCGGAAAGGCCTGCTCGGTGACCGAGTAGCCGAACATGCGGAGCAGCCCCAGCACGAGCTCGGAACCGTCCACTGTGGCGGGATCGACGCCCATGGTCCGCAGTCCGCGGTCGAGGCTCTGGGAAATGCGCAACTCTTTGCCGATCGGCGGGAGCTCGTCGGCGGGCACGTCGACGCGGGTCCCGATCGCCACCGGTGGCGTGTCATCGTTGTCGTCGAAGGGAGCAGCGAAGGGGTCGTGCGCCACATGGGTGAGGAGCAGGCCCTCGACCAGCTCTGGCGGAGGCAGGACACCAGGCGACGGGAGCTCGGTCCTTCCGATCTCTCTCACCTTGTCGCCTCGGCCCGAGTGAACGACGATGTGAGTCAGGCCCTCGAGAGGGAGGGTGTGGCGCTTCTCACGAACGACTTCGGTGGCCTCGGACATGAGCAGGTCGATGAGCACCGGGTCGTCGTCGTCGGGAAGTGGCACGTCGAAGGTTACTTTCATCATGCCGCCGCGCACGTTGAACTCGGTGACAGGGGCGTGGGGACCGGTCTCGGTTGTGAACAGCGGCGAGGATGTCGACAGCCCCGATTCGTAGGCGGTCTTCGGACCCTGCTCCAAGATCTTGGCGTTCCGGGCCCGGGCTCGGAACAGATACCAGATGACAAAGGAGAGGATGGCGATGGTCAGTACGAGTGGAAATGGATTGTCCATGTGTGAATGAGTCCTTGTGGATTGCCGGGGATTCTAAGGGCGGCCCTCTTCAGGGTCATCCTCACCCAGTTCGCCCAACACGATCTCGGCTGTCGGCTCGTCGGCGCCCGAGTTGAGACGGTCGATCATCCTCCGCTTCGACACATCGGTCCCGAATGCGGTGACGACATCCCCAGGCAGCAGCATCGTGCTCCCGCTCGGCACCAAGACCTCGAGGCCACGGCGCACCGAAACCAACGTCGACCCTTCCGGCCAGGCCACCTCACGCAACATCCGGCCGTCAGCAACCGATCCCTGGGGAATGCGAAAGTCGTAATAGCCCGCTCCGGGCGCCGTCCGCTGCGCCAGTCGATCGCGCTGCAACTCGGAGTCGGTGGTCGAGCCGAGCGCCTCGTGATAGGCACGTACCGCCTCCTCCCTGCGGAACATTCCGACCAGCTTCTGCGGGTCGTTCTCGTCGACAACCGGGAAACGGCCGACACCCAGGGCGGCCATACGCTCGAGGGCTCGCGACACAGGCGTCGATGGTGTGACGGTTGCGGGCCGCGGCGTCATGACGTCGCTGGCGGTTCGGTCACCGTCTGCGCCACGGGAGAGGTCGGTGATGGTGACGATTCCCACCAGCTGTCCGTCACCGTCGACCACGGGGACTCCGTGGGAACGGTGGGCACGCATCACCCTGTCCACCTCCGCGACCGACATATGGGGCGGCACGACCACCCGGGCCGGAGCCATCACCTGCCCGACGTCCACCGTGTCGAGCACGTCCACTGTCCCCTGTCGGCGGACGAAGATGCCCCTCCGGCGCAGCGCCTGGGTGTACACGGATTCGGGGTGGATCCTCTCGGAGAAGAAAGTGGCCAGGGTGGCGACGAGCATCAGCGGCAAGATCAGCCCATAGTCCCTGGCTCCCGTCACCTCGAAGACGATGAGGATCGCGGTGAGCGGGGCGCGTCCCACCACCGAGAACATCGCTGCCATGCCGACGACGGCGAAGGCTCCAGGGTTGAGGTCGACACTCCCGAACCACAGCGGATCGGCCAGCTGCGCGAAGCCGCTGCCCAGCGCCGCTCCCATGAACAGCGACGGCATGAAGGCACCGCCGGACGCTCCTGAAGTGGTGGTCAGCGCCGTGGCCACGCCCTTTCCGAGCGCCAGGAGCATCAGGACCCACCAGACCTCTGTGGCCCGGCCCGACAGCAGTTCGTTGGTGAACCGCTGGCCGGTCCCGAACAGCTGCGGTCCCACGAAGACCATCGCGGCCACCCCGAGCCCTGCGAGCACCGGCCGGATTCGGCTCCCGGGTGTGCGCTCAGTGAGCCGCTCCATCCGGTCGAGGAGCCACAGGAACATGAGGCCGACAGCGACCACCAAGATCGCCAGACCGGCGTATGCGATCAGTTCGGTGAAAGAGTGCAGCCGGTAAATGCCCGTGTCCAACGCCAGTTCGGGGCCGACCAGCAGGCTGGAGGTGATGGCCGCGGCGATGGACGCGATGACAATGGAAGACATGTGTCGGGCTGCGAACGACGACAGGATCACCTCGAGAGCGAAGAGCATTCCGGCGATAGGGGCGTTGAAGGCGGCGCCGATGCCCGCTCCCGCACCTGCGGCGACGAGCGAGCGCACCTGGTCTTCCCCGAGACCGAAGCGGCGGGACACCCACGAGCCGACGGCACCACCGACCTGCACGATCGGACCCTCCCGGCCGGCCGACCCACCCAGGCCGACAGTGAGAGCTGTGGTCAGCACCTTCAGAGGGCCGACGCGCCCCCTCATCCGGCCGCCGTGAACCGTCAGGGCGGCGACCGTCTCCGGAACGCCGTCACCGCTCACCTCGGGAGCGAAACGGTGGGCAATCCACCAGGCCAGTGTGAGGCCCACCGGCACCGAGACGAAGATCCAGAACCGGGCGGAATGGAACCAACCGAACTCGGCCGGGTTGAACAACTCCTCGAATAGGGGCGATAGCAGCCGGTCGAAGGTGTCGAGAAGGAACACCAGGCCAGCTGCCCCCAGGCCAACGCCGACGCCGACAACCGCGGAGATGAAGAGGAAACCCCCCATCTCCCTCTCGGCCAAGACCCCCGCCACCGGCACTTGGCGCAGACGTCGCATCGACTTCTTCACCGGTCGCAGGCTAGGAACCGACAGCCCCGAAACCGAGTCAGCCCGGGATTCTCTACCAGAATCACGGGCGATGGCTTTTCGCACCCATCTCGGGCGGCCGTTCGATCTGCGGCTGTGGTCCAACCGAATCCTTTTCGGGCTCGTCGGGCTGTTCGGGGTCGTCGCGCTCGTGCAATGGCTCAACGGAGCCCCAACGGACGTCCTGTGGGTGCCCGCCCAGGTCTTCGTGTTCTGGGCCCTGGCGAGGGAGATCGACCCCGACCGAACACTCACCGCCCACATCGCCGCTGTCGGAGCCGGGGTCTGGGCACTCGTCGAGCAGCCCACCCCATCCGCACTCGCCGTGGGTGGCCTGGTCCTCGCCGCCCGGATCCTGCTCAACTCCACGGGACGCCGGCCCCTCACGGTCGACCTCGTCGCCCTCGCCGCCTACGCCACCGCGATCTCTTTCCGCAGAGTGGGGTGGGCGGCGGGCGTAGGCATCGCCATCGCCATCTACGTCGACGGGCGTTTGGCCGAGGGCGCCAACGTCAACTTCACGGTGACCGCCATCGTGGCCGCACTCGGAGCGTCGGTCGTGGCGTCAGCAACCGGGGCGTTCTCGGTCGCAGCGGTTGAGGTGCGGCCGATCCTCGTCACCGCGGCCGGGGTTCTCGCGATCATCACGATCCTTCGCGCGCCCCCGGAACCGATGACTCTGGTGGATTCGAAGATGAAGTGGCGCCTCGACCTCGGGCGCCTCCACGGGGCGAGGTCGCTCGTGGGGATCATCGTCTTCGTCATCGCCATCCTCTACGGGGAAGAGGCCGACCGTGTCATCCCTCTGATCGGACTCCAGGCGCTGACCCTGATCTCGGGCGAAGTGGAGCGACTCCGCCGACACGTATAGCTTGGGGACATGTGCAGATCGATCAAGCGCCTCCGCGAGGGCGCCATCCCCGCTCCTGAAGAGGAGATCGAGGCGGCGGCCCTCCAGTTCGTCCGCAAGATCTCCGGGTTCACCAAGCCGGCCGGCCACAACGAAGAGGTCTTCCACCAGGCGGTCCACGAGATCACCGACGCCTCGCTGAAGCTGCTGGCGGGCCTCCAAGTCCGCGGGGCGTAGGCCCCAAGGACTTCTCCCCCATTCATGGGGGAGTACCGCCGAAGGCGGGGAGGGGGTGAGTTCCCACCCGCGGTAGGCCTCAACGACTTGGGAACCGACCCCCCACCCGCAAGCGGGTCCCTTCCCCCATGCTGACGCATGGGGGACAAATTCTGGGCTAAACGTTCTTCCCCAAGCCCAGGAGCGTTGCGTTCTCCAGTGCGCGGCGGCCGGCGGCCACGTCCTGTGCCGCCACACCGACGCTCTTGAACACGGTGGTCCCGGCCGACGGCGGAGTCATCGAGCCACCCAATAGTTCCCGCAGCGTCGCGTCCGGCGTCCTCCGGGCCCGAATCAGGTCACCGGCCTCCGCCGCGGCAGCGTCCCGATCATCCACCACCACGAATGCATCGGCGAGGACCCCGGCGGGAAGCTCGCCCATCTCCGGGGTGAACGCTCCGACCGCATTGAGATGAGTGCCCGGGCGGACCGACTCGGCGGCGAACAGCGGCTCTGAGGACGGTGTGGCGCAGGACACGATGTCTGCCTGGACGACTGCGTCGTCTCGGTCGCTCGCGACCTCACCGCCCACCCTCTCTGCCAAGACGCGTGCCTTGGCCCCGTCCCGGGACCACACCAGGATCCGAGTGATGGGGCGGACGGACCGGACCGCCTCCACCTGGTCGAAGCCCATCGCCCCGGCTCCGAGCGCAGCCAGAACCGCTGCTCCTTCCGGAGCCAGAAGACGGGTGGCCAGTCCGCAGACCGCCCCAGTCCTGATCGCAGTCAGGGTCGGCCCGTCGACGACGCCGATCGGGCTCCCGTCCGGACCGAACACCACGACGATTCCTGACGGGTTGCCGGGGACGGTGGAGACCACCTTGACCGCCATGTGGTCGTCGAGCCTGCCGGGCATCACCAGCGAGGCGCCAACCAGGGTGCGAAGGGGTGCTTCGGAGTCGCCCGAGAAGGCTTCGACCATGGCGTCGACGGCGTCGGCCATGGGCAAGGCCCTTCTGGTCGTCTCGGCGTCGAGAAACAGCATCAGGCAAGAACGTGCTTGATGGCCAGCTGCAGAGGCTCGCGGTCGACGTCGAAGAACGACATCGGGACGTCGGTGTCGAACTCGCCGGTTTCCCCCGACACCGCCTGGGCCACCATCGACCCGACGGCGGGGGCGAGCTTGAACCCGTGGCCGCTGAAGCCGTTGGCCAGCCAGTAGCCGTCCTTGCCACTCGGTCCGACGATGGGATGGACGTCTTCCCGATTGATGGTGTACAGCCCGGCGATTCCCGACACCCCGCCCCGGGCCTCGAGAGCGGGAACACGGTGATGAAACGCCGCCAGCTTCATGGCGGTGAACTCCTGGTCTGGAGTGCGCTTGAAGTCGTCAGGATCGGAGATGACCTCCTCCTCGTCTTCGGGGAGCACGGAACCGACCAGGAGCTGACTCGAGCCCTGCGGCCGGAAGTAGATGCCGGTCGACGAGTCAGCTCCAACCGGGAGTGGCCCCAGGTCTTCAGGCCACGAGCGGTAGACCGTCTGAATGCGGGTCGGAGTCAACGACCAGGCGATGTCGACGCCAGCGACGTCGTTGAGCCGGTTGCACCATGGCCCCGCGGCGTTGACCACGAGGTCTCCGGTCTCCACCGAACCATCGGCAAGGCGGACCCCGGTGATCCGACCCCCTTCCTGGGTGACCCCGGTCACGGGGGCGCCGAACCGCACCTCGCCGCCGCGGAGACGGGTCGCCTCGATCAGATCCTGATTGGCGCCCACCGGGTCGGCGTAACCGCCATTCGGTTCGAACAAGAAGCCCCCTGCCGAACTGCAGACATGGTCTGTCTCGCCGGTGAGGTCGAAGGGGGCACCGCAGTCGTTCAGTGCGGGGAACTCCCGAGCCAAGTCGGCGGGGCTGAAGACCTCCGCGGCGACACCCTGCGAAACCAGCTTGGCGGCGTCGGCTTCGAGTTTGGAAGCGCTCTCTCCCATCATCCACATCACCCCGGTGCGCTGGAGACCGGAACGGGGCTCAGCGAGCCCCGTGAAGTCGCTCCATGCCCCGTAAGCCTCCTGGCCGTGGAAGGCGAGCCGTACGACCTCGGGGAACGTGTAGCGGCAGCGACAGATGCTCGAGGACGCTCCGGTCGAACCTTCGGCAGGGCCGGCGCCCTTGTCGAGTGCCACCACGTCGACACCGTGCCGTGCGAGTTGGAAGCTGATCGACGAGCCGATGATGCCCGCGCCCACCACGACGACCCGGGAGCTCATTTCGCCTCGACGGTGTAATCACCCACCTCGTCGTCCCACTTGAGCTCGATGAGCCCGCGGGTAGCGGCTGCCTTGCAGAACTGGAGAAATCCGCCGTATCCGAACTTCTTCTCGCTGAACCCCGTCAGGCGCTTGCGCATCTGGTTCTTGAGACCGGAGAGCACGACAGGCCCTCGCTCGGACATCCCGCTCACCACCTCGTGGAGGACGCCAAATGCCTCCGCCTCGCCGCCACCACCGCTGGCGAACTGGACGAGCGGATCGCCCCTTCCAGGCCCGTCGGAGAGCTCGATGACACCTTCGGAGTCGAGGTGGCGCAACAGCTCCCCGAAAGCCCTGAACCCGTGATCGGTCTCGGAGAAGGTCGGGTCCTTGCGAAGGATGGCTCGCTTCAGGGATGACGCCAGCACTTCGGCCTGGCCGCCGCGGAGCAAGCCGCCAAGGGTGGTGGTGACGAGGGCCTCAATGCTCTGGGTGCCCTCGTCAGTGTCGCCGTCCCCGTCGTCGCCGTTGGTGGTGGGCTCGGGCTGGCGGGCGGTGTGCATGTCGACGCCTTCGAGATTGTCGTAGAACAAGAATTCGTCACAGGCCGGCGGGAGCAGGCTGGAAGTCGAGCCCTTGACTCCCACCCCGATGACCCGCTTGTTGAGCTCGCGCAGCTTGTGCACGAGCGGCGTGAAGTCGGAGTCCCCGGTGCAGATGACGAAAGTGGTCACGTAGTCGCGCTCGAAGGCAACCTCGATGGCGTCGACAGCCATCTTGA
>CAZGWX010000195.1:0-4905 GCA_964529515.1 uncultured Acidimicrobiaceae bacterium | reverse complement strand
GTCGACGTCCTCACCGGCAACCGCAAGCTCAGGGTCGCCGCCCAGCCCAACGTAGAAGTCAAGATGCTCCAGGTGGGCCAGGAGGTGCTCCTCAACGAGGCCTTCAACGTCATCGACGTCCGCCTGTTCGAGCCCGCTGGGGAGATTCTCCGTGTGCGGGAGGTCATGACCGACGGCCGGGTCATCCTCATGGGCCACGGCGACGACGAGCGGGTCGCCGGCCGCGCCGAGATCATGTGGGACGTGCGCCTTCGACCCGGCGACTACGTCCGGATCGACACCAAGACCGGCCTCGTCCAGGAGAAGATGGACCGACCCGAGGTCGAGGAGCTCATCCTCGAAGAGGTGCCGGACATCACCTACACCCAGGTCGGTGGGCTCGCCGACCAGATCGAGCAGATCCGGGACACCGTCGAGCTTCCGTACCTGCACCGTGACCTCTTCCGCGAGTACGAGCTCGAACCGCCCAAGGGCATCCTCCTCTACGGCCCACCCGGGTGTGGCAAGACCCTTATCGCCAAGGCCGTGGCCAACAGCCTCGCTCAGAAGGTCTCCGAGCTGACCGGCAACCCGGATGTCCGCTCGTACTTCCTCAACATCAAGGGTCCCGAGCTGCTCAACAAGTGGGTCGGTGAGACCGAACGCCAGATCCGTCTCATCTTCCAGCGCGCCAAAGAGAAGTCGGACGAGGGCGTGCCCGTGATCGTGTTCTTCGACGAGATGGACTCGCTGTTCCGTACCCGTGGCACCGGCATCAGCTCCGACGTCGAGTCGACGATCGTCCCCCAGCTCCTCAGCGAGCTGGACGGCGTCGAGTCGCTGAAGAACGTGGTCGTCATTGGGGCCTCCAACCGTGAGGACCTGATCGACCCGGCCATCCTCAGACCCGGCCGCCTCGATGTGAAGATCAAGATCAACCGGCCCAACACCGAGGCCGCGCGGGAGATATTCCGGATCTACCTCACCGACCAGACTCCGCTCGATGCCGAAGAGCTCGCCCCCTACGAGAGCATCAGCGAGTGCATCACGACCATGATCGATGTCACCGTCGACTCGATGTACTCCGAGGAGGACGACAACCGGTTCCTCGAGGTGACCTACGCCAACGGCGACCGAGAGGTGCTCTTCTTCAAGGACTTCGCCTCCGGCGCCATGATCGAGAACATCGTCCGGCGAGCCAAGAAGGACGCCATCAAGCGCCAGATCGCCGGCGGTGGCGGCGGAATCAAGACCTCCGACCTGCTGGCCGCGATCAAGCAGGAATTCCGCGAGCACGAAGACCTCCCCAACACCACCAACCCGGACGACTGGGCGAAGATCTCCGGAAAGAAGGGGGAGAGGATCGTCTACGTCCGCACGCTGGTCGGCGGGACCGAAGAGAGCCGGCTGATCGAGAAGGTCTCGGGCGGTCAGTACCTTTGAAGGTCGCCTGATGGCTCAGCACAAGGTCCTCGGCACCGAGACCGAGTACGGGATCGTGGTGCGCGGTGACCCCAGCTACAACCCCGCGGTCTCGTCGTCATTGGTCGTCAACAGCTACCCCGGCGCGCGGGTCAAGGTGCAGTGGTCCTACGAGGAGGAGTCTCCGGGAAGGGATGCCCGGGGCTACGGCCACGAGGCCTACGGCATGGCCGACCCTGAGAGCGCGGTGGTCAACTCGGTCCTTGCCAACGGGGCCCGGCTCTATGTCGACCACGCCCACCCCGAGTACTCCGCCCCGGAGAGCTACGAGCCTCTCGAAGCCGCCCTGTACGACAAGGCGGGGGAGTGGGTGATGCGCCGGGCCGCGGCCGCCGCCACCCAGGTGTCCGGCCGTCAGGTTTCGCTCTACAAGAACAACTCCGACGGGAAGGGCAACTCCTACGGCGCCCACGAGAACTACCTCCTGTCCCGGCAGACCCCGTTCAGCGACGTCATCCGGTTTGCGACCACTTTCCTCGTCACCAGGCAGATCTTCACCGGGGCGGGCAAGATCGGCAGTGAGAACGACCGCCCGGAGGTCGACTACCAGATCACCCAACGCGCCGACTTCTTCGAGGAGGAGGTGGGGCTGGAGACCACCCTGAAGCGGCCCATCATCAACACGCGTGACGAGCCCCACGGAGACCCGTCCCAGTACCGGCGTCTCCACGTCATCATCGGCGACGCCAACCTCTCCGAGCCCCAGAACTTCCTCAAGCTGGGCACCACCGCCCTGATGCTGGCCGCCCTCGAGGACGGCGCGCTGCCCGACCCCCTCGACCTCTTCGACCCCGTCGAGTCGTGTTGGCAGGTGAGCCACGACCTGGGCCTCAACCGGCCGCTGGAGCTGGACGGTGGTGGCACCGCGACCGCGCTCGAACTGCAGGGCCGCTACCTGGAGTGGCTCTCCAAGTACGCGGAGAAGGAGTTGGACGACCCGGTCTGGAAACAACTCATTGCGGAGTGGGAGCGGACACTGACCCTTCTCGAGGCCGATCCCATGAAGCTCGCCGACACCCTGGACTGGGTGGCGAAGAAGCGACTGCTCGAGGGATACCTGGAGCGGGACGGTCTCGAGTGGACGAGCTCGAAGCTGGGCGCTCTCGCCGTGCAGTACCACGATGTCGACGCCGAGAAGGGCCTGTACTACCGGCTGGCCGCCCGTGGTTCTATGCGCCGGCTCTTCACCGATGACGAGATCGAGCAGGCGACGGTGAACCCGCCGACCCGCACCCGTGCGTACTTCCGGGGCCGCTGTGTCACCGAGTTCCCGGGCGCCCTAGTGGCCGCCAACTGGGACTCCCTCGTGTTCGATGTCGGCGGAGACACTCTGAAGCGAGTTCCTATGATGGAACCGCTGCGAGGGAACGCCGATCGCGTGGCCGCTCTGCTCGATGAGGTGGCGGATGCGGCGGACCTGATTGACCGCTTAGGAGGCTGAAGACATGACCGACCGAGAGAGAGCCCAGGCAAAGGGCAAGGAGAAGGCCGAAGAGACCGAGGAGGTCAATGCCAAGGCCGAGTCCGACGCCGACCTCGAGGCGCTCGACGACCTGCTCGACGAAATCGATGAGGTGCTCGAGGACAACGCCGAGGAATTCGTCAAGAACTACGTCCAGAAGGGCGGGCAGTGACCCGACGACCGATGGGGCCGCTGCCGCTCGAGGCTCCGGTTCCCGGATCGAGCTTCACCGACCTGATCGACTCGTTCGGCCTCGGACCGGCGCTCAGCTTTCCCAAGGGTGCCACGCTTCCGTCGGTGCCTGAAGGAACCACCGTTCTTGCCGCGCGTTATGCGGACGGCGTGGTGATGGCGGGGGACCGTCGCGCCACCGAGGGCAACCTTGTCGCCCACCGGCGGATCCGGAAGGTGTTTCCCGCCGACCGGAGGTCAGCCATCGCCATCGCCGGCATCGCCGGCCTCGCCCTCGACATGGTCCGCCTCTTTCAGGTGGAGTTGGAGCATTACGAGAAGATCGAGGGCGTCGCACTCTCCCTCGAGGGGAAGGCGTCCTTTCTCGCCCGGCTGGTGCGGAGCCAACTCCCGATGGCGATGCAGGGCCTCGTCGTGGTGCCTTTGTTCGCCGGCTACGACGAGATCACCCGCACAGGCCGGGTGTTCAGCTTCGACGCCGTCGGCGGCCGATACGAGGAGACCGACTTCGCCAGCACGGGCTCGGGGGCGCGTCTTGCCAAGTCGTTCATGCGCACGAGCTACCGACCTGACATGACCGCCGATGAGGTCTCCGAACTGGCCGTCCGAGCCCTTGTCGCCGCCTCCCAGGAGGACACGGCCACCGGCGGACCTGACCTGTTGCGCGGGATCCTTCCCAACGTCGTTTTGATCGACGAAAGCGGGTTGACCGAGCTGGACGAGGACACCGTGCTGCCCTACGCCCAGGAAGCAGTGGAGACGATCCGATGACCATCCCGTTCTACGTCGCACCGGAACAGCTCGTCCGCGACAAGGCCGAGTTCGCCAAGAAGGGCATCGCGCGGGGCCGTTCCCTGCTGGCACTCGAGTACGCCGACGGGATCCTCATGATCGCCGAGAACCCGTCGACGGCCCTGCGCAAGATCTCCGAGATGTACGACCGCATCGCGTTCGCCGGCGTCGGCAAGTACAACGAGTTCG
Source organism: uncultured Acidimicrobiaceae bacterium (assembly GCA_964529515.1). Classification (GTDB taxonomy): domain Bacteria; phylum Actinomycetota; class Acidimicrobiia; order Spongiisociales; family ZC4RG35; genus ZC4RG35. The sequence continues at coordinate 809 of CAZGWX010000195.1, read as the reverse complement.
AGACACTGCGGAAAGGCGGCATTCGTCAGGCCGACCTCATGGGCTACCTGTACAGCCGTGACGATGTCACGGCGATGGGTCTGGCAACCGCGTTCTCCCAGACGCTCGGGATGATCTTCACCCGCGATCCCAAGCCCTTCGAAGTCGAGATCCTGATCACAGAACTGTCGGCCGACGGTGGGCACCGGCTGTTCCGGATTACCTACGACGGGACCCTGTACGACGAGCGGCGCTTTGTTGCCATCGGCGGCAAGGCTGAACCGCTCACCGATGCCCTGGAAGAACTGTGGCGGGAAGACATGAACCTGGCTGAGGCTTTGGTCGTCGGCCAGGAGGCGTTCTCCCGCGCCGAGGGCCGGGAGCCCGATGGCTGGGAGGTGGCCGTTTTGGACCAGACCGCGGGCCGCCGGACCTTCCGCCGCATCGATCCCGCCGAGTTCGCCAGCTGACGGCCTTCCGGGAAGGAACGCACCCCCTCCCCCTCGCTTTGCTCGGGGACTCTCCCACAAGTGGGGGAGAAGTCCCGACCGGGCGTTAGCCTGACTCGATGGATCGGCGCATCTTCGGGCTGGAGAACGAGTACGGAGTCACGTGCACTCTGCGCGGCCAGCGCCGCCTCAGTCCCGACGAAGTTGCCCGCTACCTGTTCCGGCGGGTCGTCTCCTGGGGCCGCTCCTCCAACGTCTTCCTGGAGAACGGCGCCCGCCTCTATCTGGATGTCGGGTCGCACCCCGAGTTCGCCACCCCCGAGTGCGACGACCTCGAGGATGTGGTCGCCCACGACAAGGCGGGGGAGCGCATCCTCGAAG
>CAZGWX010000194.1:0-3946 GCA_964529515.1 uncultured Acidimicrobiaceae bacterium | reverse complement strand
CCACTTCGTGGGGGCCCCTTCCCCCACTCCTTCGTCGTGGGGGACAAATCCTGTTTCCTAATCCACTTGGTGGGGGCCCCTTCCCCCACTCCTTGCGTCGTGGGGGACCAACTGAAATCCCCTCGGGCTAGACCTGTCCCTGCGATACCGTCAGGCCCCCTGTGACCACAGCAGCCCCGTCGTATCGAGCCACTCTGACCGCCTATCTGAGCCCTCTCCGGGGCCGGGTGGCCGTGCTGGTGTTGCTCCTGCTCGGATCGATCGGGCTGCAATTGGTCACCCCGTTGATCCTGCGGACTTTCATCGATTCGGCGGACGCCGGGGCCGCCGTGAGCTCGCTCGTCGCCGCAGGCCTCGCCTATCTCGGCGCTGGCGTGGTCTATCAGGTTCTCGAGGGTTTCAGCACCTATCTGGGCGCCAACATCGGCTGGACCGCCACCAACCGGCTGCGTGAGGACCTGGCCGCCCACCTCTTCTCGCTCGACATGGGCTTCCACAACGAGACCACCCCTGGCGAGATGATCGAGAGGGTGGACGGCGACGTCACCGCGGTCGCCGAGTTCATATCCCGCTTCCTGGTCCGTCTGGTTGCAGCCGCCGTGCTCCTCGCTGGGGTCATCGTCGTCTGCTGGTTCGAGTCGCCGGTGATGGGGTTGGCGATCACCGGATACGTGGGAGTCACCCTGGTGCTCCTTGTCAAGCTGCGCCACTACGCCGTGAGTGCCGCCGAAGAGGAGCGGGAGGTCTCCGCCCAGCTCTACGGGTTCATCGAGGAGCGGGTCGCCGGCATCGACGACATCAGGTCGTTGGGTGCCGGGCCTTTCATGATGAACCGGTTCGTACCCGTGGTCCGGGAGTTCTTCTACCGCACCTCGAACGCGTGGAAGCGCCGGATCGGAGTCTGGGTGACCGCCAACACCGCCTTCTGGGCCGGTGACGCGTTGGCGCTGGCGGTCGGGGCGGGTCTGGCCATCAACCAGTCGATCACCATCGGCACCGCCTTCCTCATCGTGCAGTACGTCCAGCTTGTCCGCCGTCCCATCGAGCAGATGACCCAGGAGCTGCAGGAAATGCAGAAAGCAGCCGGCGGCCTCGTTCGCATCGACCACCTCCGCACCCTCTCGTCCGCGGTCGAGGATGGCGACAAGGTTCCGCCGCCGGGGCCACTGTCGATCCGGTTCGACGACGTGTCGTTCGCCTACGAGGAGCGCGGCGTCCTCCAGAACGTCAGCTTCGAGTTGGCGGCCGGGAAGTCGCTCGGGCTCCTCGGCCGGACGGGCGGCGGCAAGACCACGATCACCCGGCTCATCACCCGTCTCTACGACCCGAGTTCCGGCGCGGTCGAGCTCGGCGGCATTGACCTTCGGGAACTGAGATCTGCCGGCCTCCGCAAGTCGGTCGGCATGGTCACCCAGGACGTCCAGCTGTTCCGGGCCACCGTTCGCGACAACCTCACCTACTTCGGATCGCAACCCGACGAGCACATCCTCTCGGTTCTCGATCGTGTCGGCCTCGCAGAGTGGATCGAAGGGGTTGGCCTTGACACCGAGCTGGGGCATGGTGGAGGAGGGCTGTCGGCGGGCGAACAGCAACTGCTCGCCTTCGCCCGTGTGTTCATCCAGGATCCTGGCGTGGTCATCCTCGATGAGCCTTCCTCTCGACTCGACCCTGCAACCGAAGCTCTGCTGGCACTGGCGACCGAACGGCTCTTCTCCGGCCGAACGGTCGTGATCATCGCCCACCGGTTGGAGACGGTGCGTACTGCGGACGAAATCCTCGTCGTCGACGGCGGTCGTATCGTCGAGCACGGACCGCGCGAGACCCTCGCCGCCGATCCCGAGAGCCGGTACGCAGGCCTTCTCGCCGCTGGCAAGGGATATCTCCTCGGGGGAACGGCGCCATGACCCCGATGCGTGTCGTCTGGGAGTTGGCCAAGTACCGACCGGGACGCCTGGCCTTCTGTACCGCCATCTGGCTGCTGATCCACACGAGCCCATTGCTGTTCGGCCTTCTGATCGGGATGACCTTCGACCGGCTCGCGGCCGGCTCGCCGGTCGCGGAGACAGCGTGGGCGCCGGTGATCGCCTTTGCGGTCATCGCGATCGGACGCAACGTCTTCTTCTGGTTTGGGGCGACGACCTGGGTCGACCACTGGAACGAACAGGCGTTGCAACTGCGAAGAAACCTCCTCGGGTGGCTGCTCGAAGCCCCCCGTTCGAGGGTCCTTCCTCTATCGCCCGGAGAGGCGGTGAGCACCTTCCGAGACGATGTCGACGACCTGGTCGACTACTTGGAGAACTGGCTGGACATGCCAGGACTGGCCGCGTTCGGCATCGGGTCGATGGTGATCATGGCCACGATCAACGGGCGCCTCACGGCGTTCCTGATCGTCCCGCTGATTTTCACGGTGATTTTGACCAGGGCCCTCAGCCCACAGATCCGGAAACGCCGGCGGGCCATGCGCGCGGCGACCGACGATGTCACCGGGTTCATCGGGGAGGCATTTGGCGGCGTGCAGACCGTGAAGCTTGCGGCCGCGGAGGAAGCCATGCTGACCCGTCTCCGCAATCTCAACCAGACGAGGCGTAAGGCCGCACTGGCTGACACCTTCCTGTCCGAGATCCTCAAGGCGATCAATCGGAACATGTCGACGATCACCATCGCGATCGTCCTCATCTTCGGCGCCGAGGCCATCACCACCGGAGACATGTCAATCGGTCAGCTCACCGTCTTCCTCACGTACCTGCCCCGACTCACCGACTACCTGGCGTTCGTCGGCGACATCATTGCCCAACACCGGCGCGCGGGTGTCTCCTTCGAGCGGATCAAGGCCCTCTCGGTGGACGCACCCGAGGAAGTCTTGCTGGACCGGACCCGGGTGTCCCTGAGGGGCGATGTCCCGGAGATGTCCGAGCCCGACCTGGGCATTGAACCGCTCCGCCGGTTGGAGGTGCGAAATCTCAACCATTGGTTCCCCGACGGCGAGGGCGGGGTCGCCGGTGCCGACTTCACAGTCGATCGGGGCTCGTTCACGGTGGTCACCGGTCGGATCGGCTCGGGAAAGAGCACCCTTGTGAGGGCTCTGCTGGGCCTCGTGCCCGCCAAGGGCGAGATCTGGTGGAACGACCAAAAGGTCGAGGACCCCGCATCCTTCTTCGTCCCGCCGCGGTCGGCGTACACCGCGCAGGTTCCGAGGCTGTTCTCTGAGTCCCTGGCGGCAAACATCGGGCTGGGCCGGACGCGGTCCCGGGAGCGCATCACCGACGCGGTGCGGCTGGCAGTTCTCGATCCCGACCTCGAGCGGATGGAGCAGGGGATCGACACGATGGTCGGAGCTCGTGGCGTGAAGTTGTCCGGTGGCCAGGTGCAGCGCTCGGCAGCGGCGCGCATGCTGGCCACGGAAGCCGAGCTGTTGATCTTCGACGACCTCTCATCGGCGCTCGACCTGCACACCGAGGCCGAGCTGTGGAAGCGGCTCATGGAGCGTCGCCAGGTGACCTGCATCGTGGTGTCGCACCGCCGCGCCGCGTTGGAGAGGGCTGATCAGATCCTCCTCATGGACGGTGGCCGCATCGCCGATCGGGGCACCCTCACCGAGCTGCTGGGCCGATCCGACCTGATGCGCTCACTGTGGGCGTCTGAAGATGACCCTGGTCCCCCAACCGGAGGTTGGGGGAAGGCACCGCCGGCCGACGGAGGAGGTCGGGGGTAGGGGGCAGTCCCAGTCTCCCGGGAAAGCCTGGCGCGCGGGAAGTGGTGGTGGGAGGGATCTACTGCCCCCTACCCGCTGGCTGCGCCATCGGGTCCCTTCCCCCTGTCGCTTTGCTCCAAGGGGACCAAGTACCCTTGCCCGCGAATGACGAGAAGGATTCCGGACAAGCCCGACATCGAGGGTCTCGACGCGAAATGGGACCGGATCTGGGAGGACCAGGGCACTTACCGGTTT
>CAZGWX010000193.1:0-2875 GCA_964529515.1 uncultured Acidimicrobiaceae bacterium | reverse complement strand
CCCCGCGATACCCTCTCCCGCATCGAGACGATGGTCCTCATGGCCGGTTTCGACCTGCCAGTCCGGGCCATTCGTGAGCAGGTGGCCTCGGCCGTTGACCTCATCGTCCACGTCGCCCGTCTCCGCGACGGCACCCGGCGGGTCACCCACGTCACCGTGGTTGAGGGCATGGAGGGCGAGATCATCACCCTCCAGGACCTGTTCCTCTTCGACTTCGGTCAAGGCGTCGACGAGGACGGCAAGTACAAGGGGCGACTCAAGGCAACCGGCATTCGTCCGACCTTCTCGGAGGACCTGGAGAACCAGGGCATCAGGCTTCCCGCCGACCTGTTCGACCCAGAGCCGTTCGCCAGGCGATGAGAAAGCTCTTTTTCGCCCTCTTTGCTCTCTTCCTGGGCGCGCTTCCAGCGGTCGCTCAGACCGCCGGCTCCGCCATCGAGATCGTCGACTTCATCGGCTCTCGTTACGGCGATGGCGGCCAGACAGTGCTCATCGTCGAGTTCCGCAACTTCAGCGAAGCGCCGGATCCTGCAGGCGTAGGGATCACCGTCAACGGTGAAGCCGTCTCGGACCTGACCGTTGAGTCGGTAGCCCAGTCCTCCGTTCCGGTCGGAACAGTGCTGGCCATTGACGCCTCGGGTTCGATGTCCGGTGCTCCGCTCGCCGCAGCCAAAGCCGGAGCTGTTTCGTTCGTCGAGCAATCCAACCCCGCGGATCAGATCGCCATCATCACTTTCGCTGACACCGTGCAGACCCTGAGCGGCTTCACCAACAACAAGCAGACCCTGGTCGAGCGAATCAACTCCATCCAAGCGGCAGGAGAGACCTCCTTCAACGACGCCGTCATCCAGGGTGTCAGCATGTTCGATGCCGCCAGCGGCTCCAACCTGCTCGCCAACCTGATCGTTCTCACCGACGGGGATGACACCGTCTCCACGGCATCTCTGGACGAGGCGGTCGCAGCGGTGGACCAACGCGAGGTGCGTGTGTTCGGCGTGGCGCTCGAATCGCCCGACTTCAACCCCGAACCCGTGCAGCGGGTCGCCGAAGCCGGGGGAGGGCTCTTCCTCTCCACGCCTGACCCGAACCAGCTCGGATCGCTATACGGCGCCATCGGCCGGGAGATCAGCAACACCCAGGTCGCCCGCTTCCGTTCTCCGGTGTTCGTCCCCGGCGAGGCGGAGTTCGCGGTCACGTATCAGGACCTGACCACCACACGGATTTTCCCGGTCTCAGGGTTCGCCACAACCACCACAGCCGGACAGACCGGCGGGCCGTCGTCCACCTTCGCCCCAGGGACCACAGTTGTGGTCGAGGCGACCGCACCGATGGACATCCGGACCTTGCTCCTGATGGCCGTAGGTGGCATCGGGCTGACCCTGTTCCTGTTCCTGGTCATCCTCTTCGGGCGAGATCCTGAGGAACAGCCCAACCGCTTCGCCAAGCGGCTCCAGGCTTACGGAAGTCGCCGAGCCGTTCGCCCGGAGGAAGAGAAAAAGAACCTCTTCGCTCGGATTCCGTTCCTCAGCAAGTTCTCTCAAGCAGCCGAGGAAGAAGTTCAGAGGCGAGGTCTCCTCTCCGGCATGAACTCCACGCTGGAGCAGGCCAACATCCCGATGACAGCCGGGGAGGCCATTCTGGCCATGCTCGGTCTGGCTGCGGTGGGAGGCATCTTCTTTGGAATCTTCAATGGACCCATCGCTGGGTTGGTTGCCTTCGCTGTCCTGATCCTGGTGGTGTTCTTCCTGGTCAGCTTCACGGGAAACCGTGAGAAGAAGAAGTTCGAGAAGCAGCTGCCGGATACGCTGACCCTTCTCTCCACTTCACTCCGCGCCGGCTACTCGCTGCTTCAAGCCGTCGAGGCCGTGGCTGGAGAGGCACCGAACCCGACCGCCCGCGAGTTCGGGCGCGCCATCGCCGAAGCTCGTCTAGGCCGAACGGTGGGCGACTCCCTCAGAGGAATTACCGATCGAACCCAATCGAAGGACTTTGAGTGGGCCGTCATGGCCATCGAGATCCAGCGGGAGGTCGGCGGAAACCTGGCGGAAGTGTTGCAGACAGTCGGCGACACCATGCGGGCTCGCAACCGGCTCAAGGGTGAGATCCGGGCTCTGACCGCCGAGGGTCGCATCTCGGCATACGTCCTTGGTGCCCTGCCGTTCGTCATGGCCCTCTTCTTGTGGACAACCAACCCTGCGTATCTCCAGCCCCTGATTGACGAAACCTTCGGTCGTATCGCCATCGGTGTCGGGGTGCTCTTGATGCTCGGCGGCGGACTCTGGCTCCGGAAAATCGTGGATATCGAGGTTTAGAGAATGCTGACTGCAGGCCCAACACTTGTCATCGTGGCGGTCTTCGCCCTGGTCCTCTTTGTTGCGATTTGGGTGGGCGTGGGTGTGACCCGTGCCCGGGAGGACATGAATGAGCGTCTGGCTCTCTATGGACGATCACAAGGCGTTGGCACCGCTCGTGACGATGAACTCGCCAAGCCTCTTGCGCAGAGGACGGTGGGCCCCCTTGTCATCAAGCTCTCCTCCTTCTTGCGCCGTTTCACGCCGGTCGGCTACCTGGAGAAGAAGCAGCGCGAACTGATGTTGGCCGGCCACCCGGGAAATATGGACGCCCCGGCATTCGTGGTTGTCAAACTCTTGACCACAATCATTGGTTTGATCGGTGCCTTCTTCCTGCGTGGCTTCGGCGCAGACACCTTGCAGCAGCTCATGCTTTTCGTGTTTCCGATCGCAATCGGTTTCTTCGGTCCCGACGCCTGGCTGAAGAGGAAGATCGACGAGCGGCGAACACTCATGCTCCGAGCTCTTCCCGACGTTCTTGACCTCTTGGTCATTTCCGTCGAGGCCGGTCTCGGTTTCGACTC
>CAZGWX010000192.1:0-3629 GCA_964529515.1 uncultured Acidimicrobiaceae bacterium | reverse complement strand
CCGGTACGTCGGCGGTGCTGCCTTCGACTGCGCCATGATCGAGACCGACAGCTTCGGGGTCCAGCCGGCACGCCTCGCATTCGGCCTGGCTGCCGAGGCAAAAGCCGCGGGAGCCGTCCTCGTCGACGGCTGTGAGGTGGTGTCGAGCCGGCCCGACGGCACGGCGCAGCTGGCGGAGACCACCAGAGGCCGGATCCGGGCCGGTGAGGTCATTCTCGCCACCAACGGGTACACGACCGGCCGTCCCAGCGAGAAGCTGGCCCGCAAGATCGTCCCGATCGGCTCCTACATGATCGCCACCGAGCCGGTGGGCCACGCCATGGCCGAACGTATCTTTCCGGGCGGGTCGATGGCCTACACCCGCAAGCGACTCCTCCACTACATGAGGAGAACCGAGGACGACCGGATCGTGATCGGCGGCCGTCGCAACCTCCATCCCGGACTCGACCTCGACGAGTCGGCCGCGGACCTGCGCCGGGCTCTCGTGCGCTACTGGCCGGAGCTGGAAAAGTACGAGGTGACCCATGCCTGGGGAGGCAAGCTCGCCGTCCCCTTCGACTTGTTACCGCACGTGGGTCGGGTCGACGGCGCCTGGTATGCCCTCGGATACGCCGGACACGGTGTCGCCCTCTCCATCGGCCTCGGCCACGACCTCGCCGGCTGGATGCTCGGTGAGGACCCACCCTCCGTTTTCAGCAGGATCCCCCACAAGGGCCGCCCCTACTGGGACGGCAAGCACCCCTGGTTCCTCACTCCCGCTTCCGCTCTCTACCGGACCCTCGACCGCTTCGGTCGCTGACCTCCGGCGTCGCACTGTCCCCTTCACCTCCCGGGCGATCAGTGCGGCAAGCCCGGCTCCAAGACCGATCACCAACGGCACCGTCCATTTCGATGCTGCAATCACCGAAAGCGCCTCCGAGACGGGTGCCCGGCCTGCCTGTGGGCTGAGGACCCACGAGCCGAGCCGCAGCATCACGGCAAAGCTGAGGGCACCGAGTGCGATCCGGTTGAGGAGGCGGCGGACCTCCGCCACCCGGTCGTCGCCGGAAGCGACCAAGCCCCAGCCGGTCACCAACAGGGTGGCAAGAGCGAGCACAGACGCCACGCCGAGACGCGAGGCCGCCGGTGAAGCCGGGCCGATGGATCGGACCTCGCCTTCAGCAGCCACCACCAGCGGGTCGATGGAGTCGACGGCACTCTGCACATCCTGCTCACGGACTTCGGACCCCACCGCAACCCGCAAGGCGGCCGTCAGCTCGGGAACAGCCGGACGCAGCAGCGACGCCACGTCCACAATCGCCGCTTCCGGACCTGCAGATGCGGCCGCGAGCGTGACTTCGACGACCAGGCGGCTCATCGCATCCTCGAGCCCCGGAGTACTCACCGCCTCGGACGCCGCCTCGTCGGCAGGCCCCTCCGGCACCCCGGCCTCGACCATCTCCTGACGGAGCCAGTTGGAAACGATGCCGGCAACCTGCGACGTCTGAGCCAGCGGTCGGGCGGCCTCCGCCAGGGCGTCGGCATCGGAAACGACCGCACGTCCCCAGGTCGCGATGAGAGCGACGCTGAAGGCGAGACCGAATACCCAGCCGGCCGCCCCGCGGGCGAACCGCCGCGTCATCTGATGATCAGTGCAGGGTTGGTCCGAATGCGCGGGCGACGGGCGGCGACGGCCTCGGCCAGCTGGCGGAACGCCTCCGCCGCCTCTGACCCGGGCGCCGCTACGGTGGCGGGCTCGCCGATGTCCGCACCCCTACCCATCGCGGGGACCAGAGGAATCCGGGCCATTACCTCCACCCCGACCTCGGCGGCGAGCTCGTCGCCACCGCCACTGCCGAAGATGTCGTAGCGCTTGCCGTCATCACCGGTGAACCAGCTCATGTTCTCGACCACGCCGATGACCTCCTGGTCGACCTCTTTCGCCATCAGGGCGGCCCGACGCGCCACGCGCTGCGCGGCACTCTGCGGCGTGGTCACGATCAACACCTGGGCTCGGGGCAGGAACTGGGACATGGAGATCGAGATGTCGCCCGTGCCGGGTGGCATGTCGACGATGAGGAAGTCGAGGTTGTCCCAGAACACGTCCTGAAGGAACTGCTCCACGGCCTTGTGAAGCATGGGACCGCGCCAGATGACGGCCTTGTCGTCGGCGACGAAGTAGTCCATCGACATCACCTTCACCCCGTGAGCGACGGGCGGAATGATGCGGTCGCCTGCCATGTACGGAGGGGTGACGACGCCGAGCATCGCCGGAATCGAGAAGCCCCAGATGTCACCATCGACGATCCCGACCTTTTGGCCCGACTGGGTGAGAGCCACAGCCAGGTTGGCGGAGACGGACGACTTGCCGACTCCACCCTTGCCCGAAGACACGGCGAGCACTCGGGTCGGCGAGCCGGGCTCGCCGATCGCCGGACCGGCTTGGGACTTGAGGTTCTCCATCCAGGCGGCGGTCTCGTCCTCGTCCATGATCTCGACGTCGATCTCCGCCGAGTTCGTGAACGGCTCGAGGGCCTTCTGTAGGAGCGGGTCGAGGATCTCAGGCTGATGCGGGATCGGGAGGATGAGATCGACTTCGACCTTGCCGGTAATCTTCTTGGTCACCGACCGGACCAGGCCAAGCTCGCCCATCGTCCGCCCCACGAACACCGGCGACCCGATGGACGCGACTGCCTGAAATAGCTCTTCCTGGGTGCTCATGACCTCTACGCGCTGCTCGGAGGGGGTTGGCGCGAAATCGAAACTATAATTGGGGCGTCCACCTACCCCGGAACGGCATGGACATCGAAACACTCGATAGGCGGATCTCCGATCTCACCTCGGCCCTGGGCGATCCCACAAGACGCTCCATATACATCGCCGTCCGGGAATCGACCGAGCCATTGACCACCTCTTCGGTGGCCCAGCTCTTCGAAATCCACCCCAACGTCGCCAGGCACCACCTCGACATCCTGGTCGAAGAGGGCTTTCTCCAGGTCAGCGATCGCAAGCCCAAGGGACAGGCGGCGGGCCGACCGGCCAAGGCCTATGAGACCTCCTCGAAGGAGGTGTCACTCCATTTCGTGCCCCGCAGGTTCGAGCTGCTCACCGACATGCTGCTCCAGCTCCTCGAGGCGGTCGACCCCGCCAATGTCTCGGCGATGGCCGAAAAGGTCGGAAGGGACTACGGAAGACAGCTCGCGGCCGAGATCGGTGCGCCCGACGACCCCGGGTATGAAGACGCGGTCCAGGCCGTGGCGAAGGCCATGACGGGCCTCGGGTTCCACATGGACCCTGACATCGAAGGCCAACAGCTCCTCACCTCGCACTGTCCGTTTGGAGAGACGGCCGCCGACCACCCCGAGGTGATCTGCTCGCTGGACCGCGGCCTGGTGTCGGGCCTGCTCGGAGCGCTGCAATACCGCGGCGTGCCGGTGGTCATTCCCCGCCGGATGCCCGAGGACGAGTGCGTCACCCAGGTCCCCGTCACCATTGGCTGACGGGAAGAGATCTTCCCCGTCGCCACTAGGCTCGGATCACTGACAACCCACGATCCGAAAGGCTGACATGCCCATCGACCCGTTCGAGGCCCGCCAGGTGATCGAGACTCCGCTCGGCACCAGGACGATCGCCCGCCTCGACGTCTTTGA
>CAZGWX010000191.1:0-14616 GCA_964529515.1 uncultured Acidimicrobiaceae bacterium | reverse complement strand
GTCCACGATGGCCTTGACGATCGCCAGCCCGAGGCCTGATGACCCGTCCGGGTTGCGGGCCGGGTCGCCCCTGGTGAAGGGCTCGAAGGCGATCTCCCGGAACTCGTCCGGGAAGCCGGGCCCGGTGTCGCGGACTCGTATCTCAATCGTATTCCGACCTTCCTGGACCTCGATGTTCACGATTCCTTCGGGCGCGTGGCGAACCGCGTTGTCGAGAAGATTGCGAAGGACTCGGGAGAGCCCGCTCGGCGAGCCCAAGACAGTGGCAGCGCCGTCGGCGTCGAGAGTCATCTTCACCCGGTGCCGGTCGGCCAGCGGTGTGATGGCCTCGACGGCCTCGTCGGCGAGTTCGGTAACCGAAACCGTCGACCAGTCGGTGATCGGTGCTCCTGCTTCCAGGCGTGCGTAGTGGAAGAGCTGGTCGACGAGAGACGAGATGGTGTCGATCTGGGTCACAGCCACGTTGAGATAGCGCTTCGGGTCGGGCGCGACGCCGTCTTGGAGACTCTCCACCGCCGACCGCAGGGCGGCGAGCGGAGTGCGGAGGTCATGGCCCACGCCGGAGAGCAGGTGCTGGCGGGCCCTGTCCACGGCCCGGCGGGAGGCCTCGGCCTCGGCGAGGCGATCAATCATGGCGTCGATGGCACGGGCAGTTGCCCCCACTTCGTCTTCCCGTTCTATCCCGGATCGGGCGGTTAGGTCTCCGGCCGCCACAGCTGTGGCCATCTTCTCGAGCTGGCGGATGTCGGCCGCCAGGGGACGGGTCAGCTCTCGGCCGACCATGAGGGCGATGCCGCCTGCCAGGACCGTCATCACGAGGAAGAGCCGGAAATCGTGGCTCGTGACGAACATCCGGTTGGAGGCGACGACGCTGGCGAGGGCGACGATGGTGAGCGAGCAGATGCCGACGGCCAGAGCGGCTGTGCCGACGCGGTGACGCTTCGCCACCCAGTTCCGGAGGGGCACGACGGCTGCGGCCGACGCGATGGCCGGGATGGCGAGAATAGCGATCAACTCGGCTCGCTCGGAGGAGGCGGGCTGAAGCAGGAGCTCGGCCAGGACCACCACCAGCACGAGGAAACCGGTCAGTGCGAGGGCGAAGCGGGCACTCAACTCAACCCTCGAACCGGTATCCGACCCCGAACACTGTCGAGATCCATCGGGGGTGATTGGGGTCGATTTCGATCTTGTGCCGGATGCGCCGGACATGCACTGTCACCGTGGCCGGGTCCTGATAGTCGGGTGCCGAGTCCCAGACATGGTCGAGAAGCTGTGCCCGGGAAAACACCTGGCGCGGGCTGGCGGCCAGGAACGCCAGCAGGTCGAACTCCTTGGGAGTGAATAGGACGAGTTGGCCGCCCGCGTGGACCTCGCGGGCTGCGGTGTCGATGCTCAGACCGTCGAAGTCGAGCACGCGTCCGGTTCCCGGGCTCATCGGCTCAGCCCGGCGCAACACGCTGCGGACGCGAGCCACGAGCTCGCGAGGCGAGAAGGGCTTGACCACGTAATCATCGGCGCCGAACTCCAGTCCGAGGACGCGGTCGGGTTCCTCGATTCTGGCGGTGAGCAGGATGACCGGGACCCGGCTCGACTCCCGAATCTCCCGCAGCAGGTCGATCCCGTTGACCGATGGGAGCATGATGTCCAGGATGACAAGGTCGGGGGCGAACGATTCCAGGGCCTCGATGACCCGGGCGCCGTCGTCTCTGGCCAACACCTCGAACCCGTCTCGCTCCAGATAGGCAGCCACAACCTCGAGGACGGTTGGCTCATCGTCGATGACGAGAACGCGTGCTGTTTCACCCATTGGTCAGTCACGATAAGTGGGACGGGGGGTCCTGTGAACAGGTCGGCGGCAGGGTTTCGTGAACGTTTCGCAGCCGGTCCGCTCCCGGAAACAACGCTCTTCCAGAGTGCTCCTCGTACGTACGAGACATACGAAAGGACAAACCTGTGGGCCACTACCACCCCTTGCTCGCCCGGCTAGTCGCTGCCCTGGTGGCGGTCGGCATGCTCGTCGCATGCGGCGACGGCAACGACCCCACCGGAACGACGATGGCCGACGAGATGACTTCGAGCACGATGGCCGACGAGATGTCCAGCACGACCTCCGGCTGATTTCGGGCTACCCGGTCGTCTCCGGGCACTCTCGAAACGGGGGGCTTCACCAGCGCCGAAGCAGCCGGATTCCGGGACGCCAGTAGTCCGAGTCGATCTCGGCGAAAATCGTGACCGCGTCGGTGAGCGCGGCACTGGCCGACCGTCGCCGTCAGTGGGACCAGTTCGGCAACCTCGGGAAGAACTCGGCCATCCGCACGCTTCTGCGCCGCGACAGGAAGGTACGCCCGGCCGTCGATTGAGTCGCCCCACAGCTTCCCTGCGCCTTCGCGGAGGCGTCACAGGTACCGGTATTAGGAGCTCTCCTCCAGGACGGACAGGACGTTGCCGGCCGGGTCGAGGAACCAGGCGATGGGCGGACCCCATTCGCGCATGATCCCCCGATCGTCCTGGGGATACCCCTCGTAACGCGCGATCTCGATGCCCATCTCCTCAAGGCGATCCACGGCCGCGTCGATGTCGTCGACAGGGAAGTTGAGGATCGTGAAAGTGGCCGGAGTGTGGTCGTCCTTCGAGTAGATGACGATTCGCCCTCCGTCGTGGATGTCGAGGAACAGCATTCCGTTCCGCTCGCTGACGGCGAGTCCGAGCTTGTCCCCGTAGAACGCCCGGGCGAGGTCCAGGTCGTCGACCGAGAATCCACTGAACGCTTTCACTTGGCCAAACATCGCTACCTCCGGGGTCGACTCTATGCACCGCGGGCACGTGCTTCGAACCCGCATCCGCCCGCCATCATCGGTTGGTCATGTTGTTACCCAGGGCTGCCATGCTTCTTGCATCAACATTTCCGAATCCCGCCCCGCCGTCCTCTTCCTTTGCGTGCACAACGCCGGTCGTTCGCAGATGGCCGCCGGTTTCATGCGGCACCTCGGTGAGGGCCGGGTCGATGTCTTCTCGGGCGGTTCCGAACCGGCAGACGCTCTCAATCCGATGGCGGTTGCCGTCATGGCCGAGAAGGGGATCGACATCAGCACCGAGACGCCGGAGCGATGGACCGATGACGGGATCGGTGCGGCCGACGTGGTGGTGACGATGGGATGCGGCGATACCTGCCCGGTGTTTCCCGGCAAGCGATACCTCGACTGGAAGCTCGACGACCCGTCCGGGCAATCCATTGAGAGAGTGCGGGAGATCCGCGACGCCATCGAACTCCGCGTGCGCAACCTGCTCGACGAGTTGGCCTGAGGGATCAGTCGATCGAGGCCAGAGGCTTGTCACCCAGGACCGACCGCACGAACTCGGCACGTTCTGGGGCCACAGCAAACCAGGCCCACTTGCCGCGCTGCTCTCTGGTGACGAACCCCGATTTGGTGAGGATCGAGAGGTGGTGGCTCACCGTCGCCTGGCTCCGGTCGAGCGGGTCGTTCATGTCGCAGGCGCACACCTCACCGTCGGGTGCAGCCGCGATCAGGCTGAGCAGGCGCAGGCGAACCGGGTCGGCGAGCACCTTGAACTCCTCGGCCAGGTTGCGCGCCTTCTCCGTGCTCAGAGCGGCATCTGTCACGGGAGTGCAGCAGGCTTCATTCGTCACGCTCCCCACTCTAACGAATTGACGCTCATCTATACGAGTGATACGCTTCGACCACCATCGATATGAAGGGAGCCGAGGTGAGTGTCGAACTAGACATGAGGGAAGAGGTAAGGGAGCGCTACGCCGTGGCGGCCACGTCGGGATCGTGTTGCGGTGACGACTGCTGTACTCCTGGTCTGGATGCCGACCTGACCGGTGGTTCATACTCCCGGGCGGATCTCGACACCATTCCCGTGGGCGCGTCGGAGGCCAGCCTGGGCTGTGGCAATCCGACAGCAGTGGCCGCTCTCCTTCCCGGCGAAACCGTCCTCGATCTCGGTTCGGGCGGCGGCATCGACGTCCTGTTGTCGGCGCGCCGGGTTGGGGAGACCGGGTTCGTCTACGGGCTCGATATGACCGACGAGATGCTCGCTCTCGCCCGAAACAACGCCGCCGAGGCTGGTGTCGCCAACGTCGAGTTCGTCAAGGGGTACATCGAGGACATCCCTTTGCCCGATGCCTCCGTCGACGTCGTCATCTCCAACTGCGTGATCAACCTGTCCACCGACAAACCGGCCGTCATTGCCGAAATCGCCCGCGTGCTCAAGCCCGGCGGTCGCGTCGGCATCAGCGACGTCATTGCGGACGACTCTTTGTCGCCCGAGGAGCGGGCCGAACGAGGGTCATGGGTCGGCTGCATCGCCGGGGCTCTCTCCCACAGCGAATACCGGGAGCTGCTGGCGAGTGTCGGGCTGATTGACATCACCATCGAGGCCACTCATCAGGCCGCCGAAGGCATGGACTCCGCCATCGTCAGAGCGGTCAAACCCGCTTAGCGCTGGACTTCGTACACCAGCTTCACGACACCATTCGGATAGGCCTCATGCTCGACCAGCGCGAGCTTGGTGGTGTCCTTGTCCGTGGTGCTGAACAGGCGGTCCCCTGCCCCGAGTAGCACCGGGAAGATGAGGAGGTGGTACCGGTCGACGAGCCCCGCATCACCGAGGGCGGCGCCCAGCTCGCCGCTGCCGTGAACGATGATCGGGCCGCCTTCCGTCTCTTTGAGGGCGGCGACCTCGTCGATCCCACGGAGGATCGTCGCCGGCCACCCGCGGCTGGTCTCGGTGAGGGTGGTCGACACCACGTACCGCGGCAGTGTGTTGTAGTGGGTGAACTCCTCCATGGTGGGCCACACCGGAGCGAACATCTCGTACGTCTTCCGGCCGAGCAAGAGCGCAGTCGCCTCCATCTGTTCTCGGCCCTTGATCTCGTATGCGGCGGGGTCGAACTCGACGTCTTTGAAGGTCCAGCCGGCGTTGCGGTAGTCGCCTCCGCCTGGCGCTTCGATGACGCCGTCGGCGCTCATGAACTCGCTGACGATTAGCTCTCTCATCTCACTCCTGCGGGTCGGGGCCGGGCACGATAGGCAATTAGGCCGTTTGTCCCCAGGAAAACGGCGGGTAAGAACCGTTCGAGATGCTTGTGCACGGTTATCGGCAGGTGCTTCGCCTCGCCCGGCTCCCCAACAAACCCAGTGTTTCCCAGTTCGTCGAGACGACCCGCGATAAGGGCTCTCGGGTCCTCGACGCCGTAACGGTTCACACCCAGAAGGGGATCGCCGTTACCGAGACCGTGGTAGGGCGCGCCGTCGAACTGGCCCCGCGTCCCAGCCGGGAGGTTCTCGATGCCGTCTTCGAGCGTGCGGTGCGGGTCGCCCCACGACTGGCAGGCCGGTCGGTCGAGGTGGCGCTCATGACCGCCACAGCAGTCGCCGCCGTGGTCCTGGCGTTCGTTCTCGTCAACGGTCTCAGCTCGGCGTCGGCGCACGTCATCGACGTGATGGACGACGCTGTGTCTTCCGCCCTCACCCAGCTCGAGTTCGACCGGCCGTAGTCATCGGTCGTCGACCCAGGCCAGAACACGTCGTACCGCAGCCTGCAGCGTGCCGTTCTGCAATGCCCCCTCGATGTTGCCGTCGCCAAAGCGCTCCGAGCGGAGTACGGCTGTGGTCATGCGCACGGCGTCTTCTACCGGAGCCGTGTCCATCCCGGCGCCACCGCGGTGGCGTTCGATCCCTGACCATTTCGGCCACGGGTAGGGGACGACGAGCCCAGCGGCGGCGATGAGGTCGCGCAGGCGGTCCACTTCCGGGGCGTAGTCGGGCCATGGCAATGATCCGCTGGCTTCGACCCAGGTGCAGTACGCGTTAGCGGGAAGGGCTTCCACCGCCTCCAGAGCCCGGCGCAGCTCATCCCACGCCTCCTGGGGAGTCGCCTCGATGGAGGCTCGGATGGCGGCGTCGACCGACGGGTCCTCTGGATCGTCGGCGACCTCGGGCGGGCGGCCCATTCACTGCAGGCTAAATGGGCAAAAGAGATCCGCCCCGGAAAACCGGGGCGGATCAAATCGGTTCAGGCCGCCTGCATCCCGTCGACGTGGGCCAGGGCGGCCGCCAGGGTCTCCATCGTCTCGGCGATGAGCTGGCGAACCTGGTGCTCGGGCCGACCGATGATCCGGGCGATGGACGCCACGGTGGCGGGAGCCTCGCCGGTCATGCCGAACCGCAGCTCGATGGCCGTGCGTGCCTGGTCGTCCAGCCTGCCCAGCTCGTCGCGGACGGTCTCGGCAACGATGAGCGCTTGGACCTCCTCGGAGGGATCCACTGCGTCGGCGTCGGCGATGAACTCACCAAGAGTGGCCCCTTCCTCGCCGACAGGTGTCTGCAGGGCGACGGAGGTCGGTACCGAGAGGGCACGCTCGACTTCGGAGACCTCGAGGCCGGTCTCGGCGGCGATCTCCTCAGGCGTCGGTCCGCGACCCAGCTTGGGACGCAGCGCCTCGTCGGCCCGCAGAACCGTGGGGATGATGTCGAAGAGCCCCGTCGGGATGCGAATGTCGTCGCCCAGGTTGGAGAGGGCGCGCTGCATCGCCTGGCGAACCCACCAGGTGGCGTAGGTGGAGAACTTGAAGCCCTTCCGCCAGTCGTATTTCTCGACGGCGGTGATCAGGCCCAGGTTTCCCTCCTGGATCAGGTCGGACATGGAGACCTTGCCGCCGGAGTAGCGGCGGGCATTGGCGACCACCAGGCGGAGGTTGGACTGGACGAAGTTCTCCCGGGCGGCGACTCCCTCCCTGATGACGCGTTCCAGCGCCGCACGATTGGGGTGCGCGGGGTCCTCTTCCAGGGCAAGGCGCGCCTCAGCGGCGGCCTCCATGGCCTGGGCCAGCCTCACCTCGTCATCCGCGGTGAGCAGGTCGTAGCGCCCAATTTCTTCCAGGTACTGTCCGAGCTGGTCTGTGTTGAGCTGTCTGGTGTCTCGGTCTCTCATAAGATCTCGTCATTGCGAACAACTGTTCGCAGGCGTTGATTCCGCTTTTTGACGCCGTTGTTGGCCTTTTTGGTTCCTATTACCCGTTCCTGCGCGGCTCGATCGCCCGCCCGTGCTTGTGAGCGGCGTATCGAGCACCGGTTATAGCCGGGCTGCGGGAGTGCACCAAAAGTATTTCCGCTCCAGTGTCTACCCCGTTACCACTTTTTCTAGTCCGAGCTAGAAAAATTGTGCCAAAATGGGGCTCGTGACACGCGATCGCGACCTGGTCGTCCTCCTCAGTCAGGCCCTGCGTCTGCTCGGCCAGGCCGGCCGTCCGGTGGCTGCGAGCCAGATCGCCGGCAAGGCGTGGTGGGCGACGCAGGAGACAGGCGACGAGAAGGGCTCCGCCCGAATCAACGGTGTCATGCACTACCTGGCCAAATTGCCGCCCGAAGCCACCGGCGGCACCGAACTCCCCATGGAGGAAGTCATGTCCGACCAGAAGCTGGATGTCCGCAGCGAGATCCCCATGCGCCGCCACGAGTTGATCTTCGAGACCTTTCACGGTCTCGGTGGCGGCCAGGGATTCGAGCTGATCAACGATCACGACCCCAAGCCCCTCTACTACCAGTTCGCCGCAGAGCACGCCGGTGAGTTCACCTGGGACTACCTCGAGGAGGGTCCGGAGGTATGGCGGGTGCGGATCGGCAAGACGGATGGCTCGGCCCAGAACTAGCGCCGCAGGGCCTCGGCACGCAATTCGACGCGGCGGGCCACGACGCATCCCGGAATCGTGAGGGAGAAGCAGGCCCCGCCGAGGACCTCGGACCGCCTGTACCCCGCCGAGCCGCCGTGGGACTGGGCCACCGCCCGGAGGATGGCCAACCCGATTCCCATGCCCGGTGTCGACGAGTCGAGGCGGTTGGCGCCGCGCTCGAAGCGCTCCCAGATCAGATTCTCGTAACGGGTGGGCACACCGCCGCCGTCGTCGTGCACCTCGAGGACCAGGGTGCGCTCGTGCCGCACGCGGGACCGCACGAGGATCCTTCCGCCTCCGTATCGATGGGCGTTGGTGAGCATGTTGACGACGGCCTGGCGGATGCGGTCGCCGTCGACCTTGACGATGGAGTCATCTTCGGTCTCGACCTCGATCGAAGCATCCGGGAGGACAGCTGTCGCGTCCCGGACCAAGTCTGACACCGTGGTCTCATTGATCTCCAGGGGCACCTGCCCGTCGAACCCCTTCGCCAGGAGCATGAGGTCGGATACGAGACGCGCCATGTGCCTCGCCTGATCGCTGGCGTCGCCCAGCATTTCCCGCTTCGTCTCCTCGGACATGAAGTCGTCGTCTTCTTCCAAAATCGCCAGATATCCAACGATCGCGGTGAGTGGAGTCCGCAACTCGTGACTCACCGACGCGACCAATTCAGAGCGATGGAGCTCGATCTGGCTGCGGTGATGGTTGATCACGATCAGCTGGCGCACCAGGGCGACCACGCCGATGAGGACCAGGGCGTCGAGCGCGACTGCCCGGCCACCGGTCAACTCGTGGAAGCGAACCACGTGGGTGATCACCAGGATGAACACCAGGACGTACGGCCACATCAGGGCGAGCATGCGTGCCGCGCGCTCCGGATATTCCCGCATCGTCGGCACGCGGTCGACCAGGGCCGCACCGAGGAGCGCGCTGGCCGAGGTGAGAAGAAATAGCGGGTAGACGGGCTCGGCGTTTTGGAATGAGGTGCCCAAGCCTCGGTCCAAGAAGGTGAGGTCGGCGGCGAACTGGAAGAGAAGGGTGAGGGCCAGGAACAGAAGCCGGATGTCCCAGCGGAAATGGCTTCGCCGCATCACCAGGATCATCAGGGCCACGAGGGCGACGGCGTCGATGATCGGATAGATCAGTGCCACGCCCAGCTGCCATCCCGGCGCATCGGCGGTGCTGATGTTCTCGAGGAGCCGGTCCTGGAAGGCCGTCCAGAGCAGGCCAGCCAGTGCGAGACCTCCGACGAATGCGTCGAGCAGAGTGATCACCCAGTCGCGGCCGTGGGCATCGGCCCGGGCGAGAAGGCAGATCGCCAGGAACAGGGCGACGTAAGTGCCAATGAAGAAGGCGTCGATCAGCCCGAACGCCGGGACCTCGACTCCTGCGGCCACGAACACACCGGTCACGAGCACGCCCGCCGCAGCCAGGAGTAGGCCGATCACCATCAGCCGCCAGGCCTTCCGCTCCTTGTCGGGCAACTCGGCCGAACGCGACCACATGATCACCCCAGCGAGGCCCATACCCACCAGCATCCCGGCCGGACCCAGCACGTCGCCACCCTCGGGACGTACGGCCAGCAACGCCGCGAGATTGATCAGGATCACGGCGACGGGTCCGGCGAACCGCCAGCGCCGCCATGAGAGAGTTGGCAGGGGCACAAATCCTTATCGGCAGAAACGGGCCAAATCCGAAGCCCGGCCGCTGTCTTGTCGTTCGCACCCGGGGAGCCATATCGGCCCATACTCGGAACGGACGTTGATGCACGAGGAACGATGACGGCCCAGCCCACGAGGAGACTCGAGGAGTAGTCTTCGAGGCGACCGGGTGGCCTCCGGCCGGGGAGCGGGCCCTCCTAAGGGCGGGTTTTCGGGGCCCACCGGGCCGGCAAGCGCATCGAGATCGAGGAGATGCACATGGCGAGAATCGATCGAGGGCTGATCGCCGAAAACCGGTCGAGTGTGGATTCCTTCGGAGGCCTCACTCGTTTGGGAGTACTCGGCGCTCGTATGAAAGGAGCAGTCTGATGGTGCTGGCTCGATTTCCTATCCGAGCCGCCATCCCGGTCACCGACCTGGACGCCGCGCGTACGTTCTATTCCGAAGTCCTGGGGCTCGACCTCGTCGAAGACGTCGAGGGGGAGGGGCTTCACTATCGCTGTGGGGACGGCACCTGGCTTGAGGTGTTCCGGACCCGGGAGGGCGTGGGGGCAGGGCACACAGAGGCCGGATTCTCCGTGTCGGGGATCGAAGAGGTGGTGGCAACCCTGCGGGAGCGTGGCGTGGTTTTCCAGGACTACGACTTGGGCGACGGCATGGCCACGGTGGACGGGATCCTCACCTTGGGCGAGGAGAAGGCGGCCTGGTTCACCGATCCCGAGGGCAACGTGGTCGGCCTGTTTCAGGAGAGTGGCGGATCCCCCGACTGACGGGGGCGGCCCGGCTCTCGAAACGGTGCGACCCGAAAGGGCGCGGGGAATGGTGACCTGATGTCATCGACAATCGGTAGGACTTGACGATCGCATGGCGACGCGGCCGACAGTCAGATCCACTGCTCCGGCGAAGACTTCGACGTGGCTGCCGAACCGACGGTCCCCGACGCGAAGAGTGTGAGGCGCCCTAGTGGCGCCTCGCACTTCGACTACTGCGTTTGCCTTGCCGAACCCAGCCGGCGTCACCGTGGAGCTCGACGCATGGCCGGTTTCAGTATCGATCCCCAGTCGCGCCATCGAGGCGTTCGTTCCGTTATCTGTTGTATGACGAGGTGGGCCAAGGGCACGAGTGGGCATCGGTCCGGTTTCTGGCGACCAGGACCTGGGTAGGACTAGTCACTGGGTAGGACTAGTCAATCGCAGGCAGGCACCGTTGAATGCTGGTCAGGTCGGAACATGGAGAAGCGCTAGTAGGTGGGGTGGGGCGCTCCTGTCTGTCTCCATCGCATTGGGTGCCTGTGCGGGGGACCGACCGGCTCGTTCGGACGATCTCGCGGTCCCTGACGGTTTCGTAGCCGAAGCAGCAGTCGAAGGACTGGCAGCACCCACCATGGTCGCCTTCGATGATGAAGGCCGCATGCTGATCGCCGAGAGCGGTTACGGCGGTGCTGGAGGGCCGACGGTGACCAGGGTGGAATCCGACGGGAACCGCACCACTCTGGTGGAGCCCGACGACTTCGGGGACCAGGTTCCGGTCACCGCCGTCGCGGTCGAGGAGGGCCAGGTCTACGTAGTGCATGCCGGCACCGTCTCGACCATTGGCGACGATGGGACCCTGTCACCAGTGCTGACCGGACTTCCCGGCCTCGGTGATCACCAGGCAAACCAGATCGTCTTTCAGGAAGGCTGGATGTACGTCGCGATCGGCACGATGACCAACTCGGGGGTGGTCGGAACCGACAACGCCGTCTTCGGCTGGCTGGAGCAGCCGGCCAGGCGCGAACTCCACGACGTCCCGTGTCAAGACATCATCCTCACCGAAGAGACATTCCGGGCGCCGAACCCGCTGGACGAGTCATCACAGGAGGTGACCACTTCGGCCTACGCCGCCTTCGGCGACTCCGCCACAGCCGGCTCGACGGTGGCCGGTGACGTCCACTGCAACGGAGCCATCCTGAGGTCCCGTCCCGACGGATCCGGACTCGAGGTCTTCGCCTGGGGCTTCCGCAACCCGTACGGGCTGGAGGTAGCACCGGATGGGGCGCTGTACGCCACCATGCACGGCTTCGACGCCCGCGGCGAGCGGCCGATCGAGAATGCCTGGGATTGCTTGTACCGCGTCGAGCAAGGGGCCTGGTACGGGTTCCCTGACTTCGCCTGCGACACGCCGGTGACCGACCCGAGATTCAAGCCGGTCGACAAGCCACAGCCCGAGTTCCTCCTCGCCGAACATCCCACCGAGTCTCCGCCGGCGCCGATCGCCAGGTTCGACCCTCACGCCGCCATCAACGGGTTCGCCTTCGCGCCGTCTGACGAATGGGGACCTCCCACCGATGCGTTCATCGCTCTGTTTGGTGACTTCACACCGGCCACCGGAACCGTGCCGAGGCCGGTAGGTGTTGAGGTCGTGCGGGTCAGCACCACGAACGGAGAGATCACCCCTTTCCTGGCGAACAAGAACTCCGGGGCCGCCTCGACCCACAGCGCCGGCGGGCTGGAGCACCCGTCGGACGTGACGTTCGGACCTGACGGGGCGATGTACGTGACCGATTGGGGCGTCGCTCACATCACAGTCGACGGCCTCAAGCTGGAGCCCAACACGGGGATCGTCTGGCGGGTCACCGCGGGCGACGGCGAGGCGGGGATCCCGGGTGGGATCAGCCTGCTGTACAGCATCCTGGCGACCCTCATCTTGACCGCGCTCACCTTGTGGCTTCTCCGGGGGGGTTCACCTCGACTGTCGGTCGGCCACGGGGTGGTGGCGGGAGTGGTGGGAGCGCTGGTGATGGGCGTGGTGGCCATGCTGGTGTCGACGCTGATCCTCAACCTTCCCTGGTATGCGCCGCCACGGGTATTCGCCACCATGGTGATGGGCCGTGCCGCGGTGGCCAACATCCTCGAGTTCGTGTGGCTTCCGTTCCTGGTCGGGCTCGTGGTGGTCGTAGTGCTGGGCGCGCTGTTGGGGGTGGTCTTCACTCTTCTCATCCGCAGTGACGCGGTCTGGCGCGTCACGGCCGGTGGGTTCTTCTACGGGCTGGCCGTGTGGGGTCTGCTGCAGTACTTGCTGTTGCCGCCTCTCTTCCCGCTCGTCGCCGAGAAGGGCTTCCCGCCCTTCTGGTACGGCGTCGTATTCGCAGTCTTTGGGCTCACGGTCGGCGTGATGGCGGGGGTGCGGGCCTCTCGAACCCAGCGGGAGCAGCTGGCACAGAGGGGTCATACCAACGTCTCATGAAGACGGGTCACAGCTGAACCAGACTCACCCCGAATGCGTATTGACTATGTGCGGGGCAATCACGCCGTGCGGCGATCCGGGCCTCAATCCGGAATTGAGGAGGCAGGTTCATGAGTGAGTCGAGTCTTTACGAGAGGTTGGGCGGGGTCTTCGCTATAGCTGCGGTCGTGGATCGCTTCAGCGACGCCCTGATCCACAACCCGGTAGTCGGTCAGAGCTCTGACAATCCAGCCCTGCGGGAGTGGCATACAGCCAGCCTGGAGAGGCTTCCGGGCTTGAAGTTCATGCGCACCCTCTGGGTGTGCAATGTGGCTGGAGGGCCCTTCGAATACTCTCCGACCATGCCGGGTAGCACCACCCTGGGGCTGGAAGAAGCTCACCGCCGGCTCAGCATCGCACCAGCCGAGTTCGACGAAGTCGCAGCCGAACTGGCACGGACTCTGGACTACTTCGAAGTGCCACCGCAGGAGAAAGACGAAGTCTTGAGCGCGTTCGCCGCCCACAAGGACGAGGTGACTCAAGGCTCATTGGCCAAGACCTGAGGCAACGGCTTATCGCCAGCCGTTGCGCGACTACTGCCCGAGTCGGGGGCCAGGTCGGGGCCCAGCGCACTGCTCGGGCGAGGACGCCGGAGCCGCATCGGACTAGCGGGTGAACCGCCAGAAAGTGTGAGGCGCCCTAGGGGCGCCTCACACTTCAACTACTGCGATGTTGCTTACTGAATCCAGCCGGCGTCACCGTGCAGCTCGACCCGCTTCGCACCGTGGTCGTGCAGAATCGACTGGACTTGTGCGACCTCGGTCTCGTCGACGTTCACGGTCACCAGGGAACCGCCTTCGTCGACACCGCGGCGGTAGTACGTCGAGTACTCATCGTCGTCGTCCTTGTCTCCGAAGATGGCCCCGATGGCCCCACCGAGCGCGGCGCCACCAGCGGCCCCGGCGGCGGTGGCCCCGAGCGTCCCGAGGATGGTCCCGGCCGCGAGGAACGGGCCGATGCCTGGCACGAGGGCCACTCCGGCCGCAGCCAGCAGTCCGGCCCCGGCGCCGACAGCGGCACCGCCAACTGCACCACCGGCCGCACCCTTGGCGGCCTCTTCGCCGGTCTCATGATCGATTCCGGGCTCGTCGCCATCGAGGCGCTCGTCGCGGTAACCGTCGAGATATCCGACTCTGGAGGCGTCGTAGCCCATTCCTTCTAGTGACGCGATCGCCTGATGGGCGTCGGCCTGAGTCGCAAAGAGTGCAACTACATCAGTCATTTTCCCTCCTTGGGTTGACCTCTTTCGCGATACCCCGGCTCACCGGCGGTGAAACTGTGGGCTTGGATTCACCCCGTTAGAAGCGGGTGTTATGTTCCGGCCGTGGCCGGATGGGCAGTGGTGCCAACGATCAGGGTGCCCGACATGGACGAGGCGGTTGCCTTCTACCGAGACAAGTTGGGCTTTGCACTCAGCCGCGAGGAGTACTCGCAGGTCAACAACTCCCTATCGCGCGGCGACGCCAACATTCAACTGGAGACACTTGGCGACCACCGCAGCCCCGCCCACAATGAGGCCGTCCGCCAGCGCATGGGCAACCTGTCCGCCAACACCCTCTACATCGAGACCGAGGAAATCGATGAGTTCTACGAACTGCTCGGCGGAATCGGGGTCATCGTGGTCGACCCCTTGATGGAGCGTCCTTGGGGTCTACGGGAGTTCACCATCGAGGACCACTTAGGCAACTGGCTCACGTTCTGGAAACGCGACTGAGGCTCAGCCTCGCTCCGACTAGTGGAGCACAGGCTCTCAGAAGGCTGAACGCTCCGGTGACGGCGCCAATGCACGCTCGCCGCATGTCCCGCTAACGGCATCGACGGGAGCGGATTGACTGACGACTGGGTGGATGTGGCGGCCAGCACCCTCCGCCCGGCCACCATCGGGATCTGAATCCGGTAGTCGACCGGTTCAGGGGTCGAACCCAATCGCACGTTCTGAACCCACAGGTCGGCCATCGAACGCACCGTATCGTGGCGCCGTGAAGCCCGAATCGC
>CAZGWX010000190.1:0-4804 GCA_964529515.1 uncultured Acidimicrobiaceae bacterium | reverse complement strand
GTCGAGGTGGAGCATCTCCCGTTCCTGGCCACCCTGGACTTTGATCCCTCTCGCCGGGTTGGCTGACAGGTACCCGCCGTCCACGGCGAGCTCCAGGATCGAGGACAAGACCTGTCGCGCTTGTCGGGTGCGTGAGGCGCTCAGTCCGGCTGCCTGCAGGCCAGCGAGCCATTCCCGGGCTGCGACCCGGTGGACCTGGGCCAACTTGTGTTCGCCGAACTGAGGGAGAACGTGGGTCCTGAGCAGCGACTCGTAGTTGGCCCTCGTCTTTGGTCGGAGTCCGACAATCGTAGTGAGCCAGCGATCTGCTAGGTCAGCGAACCGCGTCTGTCTCAGAGCCGGGTCGATCCATTCGCCCCGGTCGACGGACGACAACTGGTGTCGCAGCCAGCGTTCGGCGTCGATCTTTCGATCGAAGGTCTTGGACTTCCACCGCTTGTCGGGTCCCACGTATCGGGCGCGATAGCGCCCGTTGGCGCGACGATCGATCGTGCTACGAGCCATGCGTACCTCCGAGGGCATCCTTCTCGACTTGGTTCGACACCCAGAGCTGCACATCGGTGAGGCGGAAGCGGATATGGCGCCCAACTCGGAACCCACGCGGTCCCCGTCCTCGGTACCGCCAGGCGTAGATGGTCTTCAACGGAACGTCGAGGTAGTCGGCAAGCTCCTGCGCCGACAGTAGGTCTTCCAAGCTGACCTTGGAAGGGTGTCGTTCTCCAAATGGAAGGGAAGGCTGTTGCGCGGAGGGCATCGCCCTTCCCATCATAGCGATCTGTTATCTGCTATACAAACGCTAACTATCCATTCTGAATCAGGTGACAGGTCTTGTACTTCTTTCCCGATCCGCACCAGCAAGGTTCGTTACGGCCGAGCTTCCGGCTCGGCGGCACCGATGCTGGCCCGCCAGGGTGCGTGGAGAGGTTGTGCTCGACAACGGCAACGTTTCGCTCCCTTGCCGCCACCTCCCTTTGTCGCTCGTCCAGGTCAGCATCAAGGGCATCGAGTGCGCGACGCCTCTCCTTCAGGTCCGCCTCCCTTTCCTTGAGTTCTCGATCGCGGGCTTCGAGTGCCACCTCTCGAGCTTTGAGACGACCGGAGAGCGTCGCCAAGTCTTCGCCGACTATCGAGGCGAGTTCGTGGTGAAGCAGAACCGCCAGGCCATGCCCCATCGGAATACCGATCGTGTCGCAGTACCGCTTCCACACCGCCCGCACTGCGGGAGACGCCGGCACCTTCACCAGCCACTCGCCCGTCTCCTGGTCGAGCTCGGAGCGGAGCTTGGTGTCGATCCGCGAGAGGATCCGCCGGTTCAGGGCTCCCTGGCTAGCTGGCGTCATTTACCGCACACAGTTGCATCATCCCGATGCGGAGTCTACTGGTTTACCGGAATCGACATGGTTGCAACTGTGTGCGGGTCAGGCGATAAGTTGCAAACGTCACGCCTGGGTCACCCGGATGCATCCTGGGCCTGGCGTCCGCCAAGCTGACCATCGCCCACGAACCAACAGCCGTCACTCCGGCACGTATCGGTTGGAGATCAGCCAATCGAAAATTTCGTGACGCAGGAAGGTGAACTTCCTGCCGCCGGGTTTCCTGTGGGCGGGGATTAGGCCCTCTCGAACCCAGAGCCGGACGATCTGTTCGTTGGTGTGGAGCAACTCGGCGAGCTGACGAGTGTCCATCACGGGAAGGACGTCCGGGTACCAACGGTCGTAGTCGATCGTGTCGCTGTTCATTGATCCTCGTCGACGATGTCGTCGGGCTCAGGGTCGGAGACTTCATCAACCGGCAGCAGAGCCGCGATGACCTCCTCGCGGAAGAAGCGGAACTGCTGGCCCCATCGCATAGCTTTCAATTCCTTGCTGTGCACCTTGTCCCGCACATCGCCAATCGTGCAGTGCATCATCTCCGCGATGTGAGCGGTGGTGAGGATGGGCGGATAGAGCTGGCGAAGCTCTTCTGCAGGGTCGACCGGATCCATGACCTAATGATAATTGACGTTATCACTCAGGAGAACCGTCCTCAACAGAGGCCAAGAGTCCTCCGCCTTGCACGCCGCCGAGATGACAACCACTGGACCCAAGTCCAGGCCTATCGGCGGAGCGCCTCGACGGGCTCGAGCCGCGAAGTCTTTGAGGCTGGGTAGATGCCGGCGAGGAGGCCAGCCAGTGTTCCGACGACGGGTGCGCCCACGATGACACCCGGATCGAGAACGGCCGTCCACGTGTTCGCGAAGGCGATGCCCAACAACACCACCGTGCCGATGGCTAGCCCGACCAGACCACCGGCGGTGCCGAGGGTGGCCGCCTCAACGAGTACCTGAAAGGCAATGTGTCGGGGCCGTGCCCCGACTGCACGTCGCAATCCGAATTCGGGGGTGCGTTCGTATACCGCGACAAGGGTTGTGTTGGCGATCCCTATCACGCCGATGGCCAAGGCTACGGCAGAGAGCGCGAAGAACAGCGTGTTGACATCGGTCTCGATCTGGTTCCGTAGCCCTTCGGGGTTTGGGGGAACCACGACGTAGTACTTGTCGGGACGATGAGGGCTGAGCACGAGAGGGAGCTGTGCTCCGATGGTCTCCCCGGCGCCTGGCTCAACCTGAACGAGAACCTCATGCGCGTTGGGGGATGGAGGCAGCCACGCATCCGCGGAGTTGCCGGGAACGATGACGCCAAGGGATATGTCGGGTCGCCGTTCGATGGTCTGAGCGATCCCTATGACGCTGAAGGCAAGACCGTCGATAAATATCGCAGGCTCGTTGTCGACACGCGACACGCCCAAGCGCTGTGCGGCAGCGTCGCCGAGCACAGCGACCCTTTCTCCGTTTTCCTCGTGGAACGTGTCGAACAGCCGGCCACCGGCCATCGTTATTCCCATTGCTACGAGCCCGGCTGGTCTAGCGGCGTATACCGGGAGCTGCTGGGGGCTGTTGGCAAACGATGAGACCGGAAGGGTGTCCACTTGCATCTTGTCCGCAACCATCCACATCTCGCCACCGGCTACCACCCCGTTGAGACTTCCAAGTCGCTCTCCTGCGTCTGGAGGGAAGGGTGCCTCGGGGTCTTCTGGCTGGGTATCCACGGCACTTACCTGAGTGGCCCGTAGCGCATCGAAGCGACCGGAAACCTGGGTCGAGAGCGTTTGAGCGATGCCGATCGTGACGACAAGGGCGCCCACTCCAAGCACCGTTCCCAGCATGGTGAATGCGGTTCGGGCTGGCCGAACGACCATCTCGGCCGCGGCTTCGGACAGCAAATCCCTGAGACGAATGCGTGTCTCGTTGATCCCGAACGCCCGCAAGTCCGAGGTGGCTTGGCGTCGCTCCCTGAGACGCCTCATCTAAGTTCCGTGACCTTCCCATCACGGATCTCCAACAGGCGCGAGGTCCTTCCGCCCACCACGAGGTCGTGCGTGATCACGACGATGGTCAGGCCTGATCGGTGCAGGTCATCAAAGAGATCTAGGAGATGCCGGGAAGTATCCGAGTCGAGGTTGCCGGTGGGTTCATCGCACAGAAGAACGGACGGGTCGGCAACAAGAGCCCTGGCTATGGCCACCCGCTGCCGCTCGCCTCCGGAGAGGTTGGCAGGGATTGACCCGACGCGGTGGCTGAGGCCGACCGATCCGAGAGCTTCGAGTGCACGATCACGTCGCTTCTGCTTTGTGACTCTCTTGTACAGCATGCCCATCTCGACGTTCTCGACTACCGAACGGCGCTGGAGTAGGTGGTACGACTGGAATACGAACCCAAACACGTGGGCACGAAGCGCCGTGCGAACTGACTCTCCGAGATGCCCGGTCTCTGCGCCGCCGACCCTATACCGACCCTCGGTCGGGCTGTCGAGGAGACCTAGAATGTTGAGGAATGTGGACTTCCCCGAGCCCGAGGGACCGACCACGCCCACGTAGTCGCCAGCGTTGATGTCCAGAGTCGTTGGCCGCACCGCAAGTACGGGAACAGGACCAGGATAGGTCCGCCCGACCCCTCGCAATGACAACAAAGCTTCGGTGGAATTGGTCACAGTCGAAACGCTCAGGTGCCGCTCTGGAGACCTACAACCACTTCGTCTCCGACTTGAAGTCGGCCCGCGTCGGTCGGGATGACCTCGACAAAGCCGCCCGCGGACAACCCCACGTCGACTTCGACTGCGACCGGAGCACCGTCGATGATCACCGAAACGGTGGTGGTCCCATCGGCGTGCCCGGTCACGGCGGTCACCGGGACGGCTAGAACCTCGTCGTCTGACTCATCAAGGATGATCGTCACTTCGACTGTTTGGCCGATCATCTCACCTGGGAGTGGCGCGTCGCCGGCCATATAGGCGACGCTTTCGAGTTCCTGGCTAGCGTCGGTGGAGGGCCGTTGTTCGACTGCTGCGACCCGGGCGTCACGAACTTCCCCAGCACCCGGGTCCCGAATCCCAGCCCTTTGACCTTCGATAACTGCATCGGCAAGCGTCTCCGACAACTCCACGAGCACCGAAGGGGGACCAACCGCAAATGACATGAGGAGACTGCCTTCGGCCACCGACTGACCAACTCCAGCACCAACACCAGCGACGATTGCGGAGCCTCCAGGAACGAAGATCACCTCGCCTTGAGGAAGCATGACACCGTGCTGCTGCTCGGCGAATGCGGCTTCCTGCTCGGCGGCCTCCAGCGTTCGCTCGGCCTGGGAGACAGCAAGATCAGCCTCCGCCCTTTCGTGGCTGGAGCTTGCCGCCGAACGCTGGTCCCGGGCGGCCTCCAAGGTTTCTTGGGCTGTTGCCACGGCTCTCCTGCTATTGGCAATGATGAG
>CAZGWX010000189.1:0-9969 GCA_964529515.1 uncultured Acidimicrobiaceae bacterium | reverse complement strand
CGCCGGCAGCCTCGCGGGCCTCGACAGACGCGAGATATCCGACCTGGCCCTCGGTCTGGGTGCTGACGTCCCTCTCTTCCTCGTCGGGGGGACCCTGGTCATGTCCGGAATCGGCGAGGTTCTCGACCCGCAGCAGCCCCTCGGGAATCTCGCCTTTGCGGTCGCGGTGCCCCGGTTCCGTCTCGACACGGCCGAGGTGTATCGAACGTGGGACCGTCTCGAAGGGCCGGTCGGTGAGTCTCTGCCCGAGAAGGCTCTACCACCGTCTCTTAGGGGCGGGATGCCACTCCGTAACGACTTACTGCCGGCGGCGGTAACCGTCCAGCCGGAACTGGCCGAGTTCATGGCCGAGGTACGGTCACGTTGGGGCCAATCCGTTGCTCTCACCGGGTCGGGCTCCGCCTGCTTCGGGATCTTCGGCAGCGTCGACGAGGCCATTGACGCTGCCGTGGCAGTCTCCGACCTGTGCTCGGAGACTCGGGCCGCCGCCCCCCGCCCCCGCGGTGTCGCCGAGGTGTACTCCGAGAACGACTGACGGGCGGCGGTAACCTGACCATCCCATCCAAGTACCAAGTACCAAGTACCAAGTACTCGCCATGGGGGGTGGTGTAACCGGTAGCACGGCAGGTTTTGGTCCTGTAAGAGCGGGTTCGAGTCCTGCCCCCCCAGCTCTCGAAGAGGAGGCCCCAACCTGGCAATCCATGTCGTGATCCTTGCCGCCGGGCAGGGCAAGCGAATGGCGTCCACGCACCCCAAGGTGGTCCACGAGGTGGCCGGACGGACCCTCGTCTCCTGGGTGATCGAGTCCGTCGCTCCTCTGCATCCAGACAGCCTCGTGGTCGTCGTCGGGCATGGTGCGGAGGAGGTCCGCCGGGTCCTTCCGGCCGGCACGAGGACCGCCCTCCAAGAACCGCAACTGGGGACCGGTCATGCGGTAAAAGTCGCACTGGACGAGCTCGGTCCGATCGACCCCGGAGACATCGTTGTGGTCCTGTACGGCGACACGCCCATGCTCGGTGCGGGCCTGGTCCGTGATCTGGCAGACCTCGACGACAGCGAGGCACTGCGCATGGTGTCGGTAGAGCTGGAGGACCCCACCGGGTACGGGAGGGTTCTCCGCCACGGCACCGGCCGGGTTGTGGGAGTGGTGGAAGAGCGCGACGGGACACCGGAGCAGCTCGCCATCAGAGAGGCAAACGCCGGGCTCTACGCCGTACGGGCGCACAAGTTGGCAGAATCCCTGGAGAAGGTGACCGCCGACAACGATCAGGGGGAGTACTACCTGACGGACGTCGTCGGGATCCTCGCCGCCGCGGGGGAGACCCTGGTGGCGGTGAAAAGCACACCGGAGGAGGTGGCAGGCATCAACTCGCAAGACCAATTGGCCGAATCGCAAGCCGCGAAGCGAAGCGAGATCAACCAGCGGCTCATGGAATCGGGCGTGTGGATGCTCGATCCCGAGCGGGTCTACGTCGACGCGTCTGTGACCGTGGAGCCAGGTGCCCGGATCTATCCGGGTGTCCACTTGGAGGGAGACACCACTGTCGCCGCTGGCGCACAGGTCGGTCCGGACACCTTTGTGGTCGACTCATCGATCGGTCCGGGCGCCACCGTCTGGTACTCCGTGCTCCGTTCCGCCGTGGTGGGGGAGGACTGCGTGGTCGGTCCATATGCCTCCCTGCGGCCGGGGACCGTCATGGAAAAGGGATCCAAGGCCGGCACCTTCGTCGAGACCAAGAACACCACTCTGGGCGAGGGCGCCAAGGCGCCCCATCTCTCCTATCTCGGGGACGCCACCGTGGGCGCTCGCGCCAATATCGGGGCGGGGTCGATCACCTGCAACTACGACGGCTACCACAAGCACGAGACCGTGATCGGAGAGGATGCATTCATCGGCTCCGACACGATGCTCGTGGCTCCGGTTCGCATCGGTGATCGAGCCATCACCGGCGCGGGGTCGGTGATCACGAAGGACGTCGCCGACGATTCCCTGGCTCTCGAGCGCGGCCAGCAGGTCGAGATCCCGGGCTACTCTGAGCGCCGCAAGGCACGCGAGACCGCTTCGGAGGCGGAGGCCTGAGTTTGGAGATCGTCTCCCGCAAACGAATGATGGTCTTCTCCGGGAGCGCCAGTATGGCGCTGGCGGAAGAGGTCACCGAGGTACTGGGCACCAAGCTCGGTCGAATCGAGATATCCAGATTCGCCAACGGCGAGATCTACGTCCGGCCCATGGACAGCGTCCGCGGCGCCGACTGCTTCGTGATCCAGAGCCACGGCCACCCGATCAACGATCTCATCATGGAGCAGTTGATCACCATCGACGCGCTGAAGCGAGCGTCGGCGCGGAAGATCACCGCTGTCGTCCCCTTCTTCCCGTACTCGAGACAGGACAAGAAGGCCCTGCCTCGGGAGTCGATCTCGGCCCGCCTGGTCGCCGACCTATTCATGCAGGCCGGCGCCGACCGTCTCGTCTCCGTCGATCTGCACACTGGCCAGCTCCAGGGATTCATCGACAAGTCGTGGGACCACCTGACAGCGCTCCCGATCATCTCCGACTACCTGGCCGAGCGGATGAATGGCGACACGATCGTCCTGTCGCCAGATGCCGGAGGCGTGAAACGCGCCGAGCGCTATGCCCGTCGCCTCGATGCCAGCGTCGCCTTCATCTACAAGCGCCGCGACCCCGCCACGCACAACGAGTCCACCGCACTGTCCATGTCTGGCGATGTCGCGGGGCGCCATGTGGTCATCGTCGACGACATGATCGACACGGCAGGCACCGTCGTGAACGCAGCCGAGATGGTCCGCGATCAGGGCGCTCTCAGCGTGCGGGTGGCCGCCACCCATGGCATTTTCTCCGACCCGGCCCTGGACCGGATCAAGAACGCACCAATCGACGAGATCATCGTCACCAACACCCTTCCCGTTCACCCCGACGTCCAGGCGCTGGACAAGGTGACGGTGCTCTCGATCTCGCCCATCCTCGCCGAGACTCTCCAGGCCATATTCATGGAGTCTTCGGTCTCCGAGATCTTCTTGGGCGACAACGCGTGACGCACCGCGAGGGACCGACGCCCGATCAAGCTCGCGTGCGTCTGCTGGTGATGCTCCTGGTGCTGGTGTTCATCGTCGGCGCCATCTTCTTCCGGGGCTCGGGGCCCGGGGAGGATGGGACGACCGTGCCCAACGCGGGCTCTTCGACCACGGTCGGAGGCGACAGTTCCTCGACGACCGTCCCGGGCGGGACAACGGTCACCACGCAGTCCCTCGGTGCGCTGCAGCGCGTGGAGGCGCAGGTCGTCCACACGGGCTTGCGCGATCCCGTGGCCCTGGCCGCACCTGTCGGTGACGACCGGCTGTTCGTCGTCCAGCGCCATGGGATCATCCGGGTGCTCGACGCCAATCGGCAGCTCCTCGAGGCCCCGTTCCTCGACCTGACCGACCGGGTGCTGGCCGGCGGCATCGAGCAGGGTCTGCTGGGGCTGGCCTTCCACCCCGACTACGCCAACAACGGGCGTTTCTTTGTGTATTACACCTCGTCGGAGAACCGCCAGATCGCCGAGTTCCAGGTTTCCGCCACCGACCCCAATGTGGCTGACCGTGAATCCGGGAAGATCGTCCTCCAAGAGGTCCGCAACCCGCCCAACGCCAGCGAGCCACGCCATTATGGAGGCGCGCTCAACTTCGGACCTGACGGTTACCTCTGGGGGGCGATCGGTGACGGCGCCGCCTCCCGAGATCAGGGCCAGAATCCCAACACCATCTTCGGCACCATCGTCCGCCTCGACGTCGACGGCGGCGATCCCTACGCCGTCCCGTCCGACAACCCGTTTGTGAGCGGAGGCGGTAAGGCCGAAGTGTGGGCGTACGGTCTGCGCAATCCGTGGCGCTTCTCGATCGACCCGGTCGACGGGCTGGTCTACATCGGTGACGTCGGTCACGCGGACCAGGAAGAGGTCAACGTTGTGCCCCTCGGTGAGGGCGGAGGATACAACTTCGGCTGGTCAGACATGGAGGGGACCCGTTGCTTCCACAAGTCGGGCTGCCAGGCGTCGGACTACACGTCACCCATCATCACCTACACCCACGAAGAGGGACTCTCCATCACCGGGGGGTTCGTTTATCGGGGGTCGGAGATCCCGGAGATCCAGGGAACTTACTTCTACGGCGACTGGGTCGGTCGCTGGATCCGGTCGTTCAAGTTCGTCAACGGCGCCGCCACAGAGGAAAAGGATTGGACCGAGGAGTTCGGGGGCGACATCGGCTACGTGACTGCGTTTGGTCTCGACGGGCGTGGTGAGCTCTATTTTGCTTCCTGGAGCGAACCCAGCTCGTCGGAGGGCACGATCTACAAGCTCACCGCCGTCCGCTAGGACCGTTAGGTCCCTAGGGCGCGGGCAGTTCGACCACCTCGCCTGGATAGATCAAGTCGGGATCGCCCGACCGAATCGAGTCCCGATTGTGTTCCACGACCCGCCGCCAGTACGGACCCACCGGTGCGTTGGTGTCCGCCAGCCGGTGGGCGGAGATCTTCCAGAAGTGATCGCCCGGCTCGACGATGACGGTCTCATCAGAGTGCACGGGCGATTCGGGAGCTGGTATTGCCGGTACGCGAACTCCGCTCGGTGCCTCCGCCACCCCCACCAACGCCGTGGCCGTCAAAGCGAGTGCCGCCACAGCAACCGTAGCCACACGGGCCAGATCTTCGGACATGTCCCGAACGTATGCCGCGAATCCGGTCCGCGGAAGGGGGTTACGATGCGCGGACCAGGAATTGGAGGCTCATGAGGGTTCGCATCGGCATCTCCGACACCGACAAGGTGGTCGAGTTGGAGGTCGAGGACGCATCGAAGTTGAAGTCTGAGATCGAGAAGGCCGTCGACGCCGGAGGACTGGCGTGGTTCGTCGACGCCCGTGGGCGCAGCGTTGGCATCCCGGCCCAGAAGGTGGCGTTCGTGGAGATCGACGACGCGGGGACCGCGACGAAAGTCGGGTTCGGGCCGGGCTAGACGGCGCGGCGACGCCGCTCGGCGAGCCAGCGCTTGCGAAGGCGACGACGGTCGTCCTCGGCGTAACCGCCCCATACCCCGGACTCCTGATTGGTCTCCAGGGCGTACTGGAGGCAGTCCTCACGGACACTGCAGGACATGCAGATGGCGATCGCGGCCTCGATCTGATCTACGGCGGAGCCGGTGGTGCCGACGGGGAAGAAGAGGCTGGGCTCCGAGTCCCGGCACTCGGCGAGGTCCCTCCAGTCGGTGGTGGTGATAGTGGTGAGCACGTTGATTCGTCCTTGGGGGCTTGTGATTCTTTTCACAAACGCTCCCAATCTGGTGACAGCTGGGAGCGCATGGGATTCCAGATATGAACTGTACTGTCCACCCTCTGGCCTGTAAACAGGTTTCTGAGACATTTTTAGGAGGATTCGTGGGTATCGAGGACGAACTGGCGGTCGAGTTGAAAGATGCCATGAGGGCCGGTGACAAGCTGCGCAAGGACGTGATCCGCCAGGTCCAGACCGAAGTGGCCACCGCACGGTCGGAGCCAGGCTTCACGGGCAAAGTCGACGACGCCCTTTACGAGAAGGTGATCGCCTCGTACGTCAAGAAGATGGACAAGTCACGCCAGGAGTACCTGGAGCTGGGAGATCGGGGCGCTCCCATGGCTGAGAAGCTGGCCTTCGAGGTCGACTATCTCGGTCGGTGGCTGCCCCAGAAACTCGGTGAGGAGGAGACGCGGGTGCTGGTCCGGGACACCATCGCATCTCTTGGCGTGACCGGCGACCCCAAGGCCGCGGGCCGGGTCACGGGCACTCTGATGAAGTCACGCGGTGGCGATCTCGATGGCGGGCTCGTGGCAAAGATCGTCTCCGAGGAGCTGTCCGGCGGTTGAGCATCCCCGACTACCAGCCGATGCTGGCCACTCCGTGGCCCGCGGCGTTCGACGGCGACGGGTGGTGGTTCGAGGTCAAGTGGGACGGTTACCGGGTCGTCGTCGGCAACGACGGCGGCCGGATCCGGGCCCGCTCCCGTCGCGGGCTCGACCTGTTGGGCAGGTTCCCGGAGGTGTCCAAGCTCCCCCTCCCTGAGGGGGTTGTCCTCGACGGTGAGGTCATCGCCTTCGACGACGACGGCCGGCCGTCGTTCTCGCTCCTCCAAACGGGCGCTCCGGTCAACCTCATCGTTTTTGACGTCCTCTATCGCGGAGGTGACGACCTCACAGCCCAGCCCTACGAGGAGCGGCGGGCGGTCCTGGAGAGCCTCGGACTGCCCAGTCCGATCGTGGTGCCCGAGCCAACGCGAGGTTCGGGGCGGGCGCTCTACGAGGCCGTGTCCCAGTCCGGTCTCGAGGGGATCGTGGCCAAGAAGGCCGGGTCGAGGTATCAGCCGGGGCGCCGGTCGCCCGACTGGCGGAAAGTTGCGGTCAAGCACCGACTTCGGGCCGTCGTGGGAGGCTATCTCGCGGGCGAAGGCTCGCGCGCCTCCACTTTCGGCTCCCTCCTTCTCGGCCTGTACGACGGCGACGACCTTCGGTGGATCGGTGCGGCCGGGTCGGGCTTCGACGGAAGATCACTGGAGTCGATTTACAAGTCGTTGCAGAAGATCGAGCGACCCGACAGGCCGTTCTCCGACCCGGTGACCGTCCCTGGGAAGAAGAGCTGGGTGGACCCCGAGATGGTGGTGGCCGTCGAGTTCAAGGAGTGGACGAGGGACGACCGGTTGCGGGCGCCGGTGTTCAAGGGAGTCGAGATTGCAGACCCGGCCGGGGTGACCTGGGAGTCGGAGGGTCCGGGCTAGCCGGCCTTCTTGGCTTTCTGATCCTTGGTGGCCTCGACGGAGGCCTTGAGGGCCTCGAGCAGGTCGACGACCTTGGTGGGCTCCGGCGACTCGGGGACGACGATCTCCTCGCCTGCGACCTTCTTGGCTGCCATCTCCTCGACGGCCTCGCGGGTCCGGTCAACCCACTCGTCCTCGTCGAACTCCCGGGTGAGGTTGTCGATGATCATCCCGGCCATCTCGACCTCTTCCTTGCGGACTTCGACGTCGGCCTCGAGTTCCTCGAATTCGGCGGCGCGCAGCTCGTCGGGCCAGTACATGGTCTCCATGACGATGACGCCGTCCTTGGCGCGGACGGTGGCGAGGTGTTGCTTCTCCCGGATCGATACCTTGGCGAGCCCGACGCGGCCCTTGTCGGAGAGAGCATCAGCCAGGATCCGATACGCCTTCGCACCGGTCTTCTCGGGGATCAGGTAGTACGACGACTTGTAGAACATCGGGTCGATCTCAGACTCGTCGACGAACTGGACGACGTCGACCAGGCGTGAGCCATCGGGCGTGGTCGAAGCCAGCTCCTCGTCGGTGAACACGACGTAGCGATCTTTCTCGAACTCAAAGCCCCGAACTATGTCGTCCCAGGAGACTTCCTCCCCGTCGGACTCGGCGACCCGCTTGTAACGAATGGGGGAGTGGTCGTCCTTGCGGAGCTGTTTGAACTTGGGCGTTTTGTTCTCCGTGGCCGTGTACATCCCGACCGGGATCGTCACCAGACCGAAGTTGATCGCGCCCTTCCAGATGGCTCTTGGTGCCATGACATGAGTTTATGCCCCGATTGAGACAGAGTTACTCGCAGGGTCTACGCTCCGCCTCAGCCGATGGGAGAAAAGGAAGCCGTAGGCAGCCCCCGGGGACTCCCCTCAAAGGTACGACTGGCGTTGCGTTTCGCGGTCGTCCTCGTTGCGCTCTATTTCTTCCTCGTCGCCATCAGTCTCCTCGAGTCGGGCATCGGGGCCCTCGGGGAGAATCTCGTCGATCAGATCTTCTCGGCCGTCGCCAGCCCGCTCACCGGCCTGGCTGCCGGTCTCCTGGCCACGGTGATGGTGCAATCCTCGTCGGCAACGACGGCGATCATCGTCGGGCTGGTCGGGGCTGGAGTCATCACACCTGAAGCTGCCGTGCCCATGGTCATGGGTGCCAACATCGGCAGCGCCGCGACCAGCACCCTGGCGTCACTGGGCCACATCCGCCAGGGCGCCTACTTCGAGCGCGGATTCGCCGCCGCCACGATGCAGGACTTCTACAACATCCTCGCCGTCGTCCTCTTCCTGCCCATTGAGCTCTCCTTCGGCCTGATCTCCAAGTCCGCACGCTTCCTCGCCGAACTCATCACGGGCTGGTTCCCCGCCGGCCCGCCGAGCGAGGGCGGCGGCTTCTCCTTCGGTGACCTGGTGGACGCACCTGTGAACGCACTCGGAAGACTCTTTCAGTCCTGGGGATGGTCCGGGGCCATGGGGCCGATCATGATCGTGCTCGGGCTCGTCCTGCTGGTGAGCGCTTTGGTGGTGGTCACCAGCCAGATGAAACTCCTCGCCTCCACCCGCATCGAGTTTGCGGTCAACAACATCCTCGCCAAGCGGGGTGGAATCATGGCGGTATTGGCCGGCCTGGCGATGACCCTGGCGGTTCAGTCCTCGGGGATCACCAACTCGATCATGGTCCCACTGGTGGCGGCCGGTGTCCTCAGCATGCGCAACGCGTTCCCCGTGATCCTGGGAGCCGACCTGGGGACGACGGCCACCGCGGTACTGGCCTCGGTGGCGTCGGAGTCCCCGGAGGCGCTGGTGATCGCGATGGCCCATGTGGTCATCAACTTTGCCGGCATCTTCATCTTCTATCCGACAAGGGTGCGCCAGGTGCCGATCCGGATGGCCCAATGGCTGGCCCGGGTCGCAGTCGCCAACAAGACCTGGGTGGCGGTTTACATCATCGGCGTATTTGTGGCCGCACCCGTGCTAATACTGATCCTGTCTTAGGAGCGAGCGTGTTCTCCATATTCAAAGAAGCCGACAGCCGGGAAGTCGAGGCCCATCTCGACGGGATGCTCGCCGACTGCATCCGGATGTTCGACCTGGCCACGGGGGCGTTCTTCGGGGATCAGCCCTCAGATGCGGTGCGCGACGAATTGTGGGCGCTCGACAAGCAGGTGAACCGGGGCGAGCGGATGGTGAGACGGGAGCTACTGGTCCGCGGAGCTGTCCGACACGCGGAGATGGAGCAGGGTCTCTTGCTGGCCTACATGTCGGTGGCGAAGGACATCGAGCGCATCGGCGACTACTGCAAGAACATCTGGGATCTCACCAAGATCGGCGTCAACCTGGGGGGCCAGCCCGACACCGAGAGCCTCAAGAGCGAGGCCGAGGTCATACGAGAACTGCTCGAGGCTGGGCGGGCCGCTTTCGCCGCCCAGGACCAGAAGGCCGTTCACGAGTTGATCCCCAAGCTCGACCTGTCGGCGACCAATCACGACCAGATGGTCTATTCCCTGGCCCGGTCGGACGCACCTGGCAGCGAAGCGGTGCCGAGGGCGCTCTACTACCGATTCCTGAAGCGGATCGTCTCCCACATGGAGAACGTGCTCACTTCGGTCGTGATGCCCCTCGACCGAATCGACTACTACAAGCAGCCCAAGAGCTGACTCCAGGATTTGTCCCCCATCGCAGATGGGGGACGGGGTCCCCACGGAGTGGGGTAGGGGGTCGGTTCTACCCAGCGAAACCTGCGACGCGTGGGGACGTACTGGACTTTGGAGTTCACCCCCTCCCCCCTTCGGGGTACTCCCCCACAAGTGGGGAGAAGTCCTCACAACCGTGCGCTCCCGGCTTTCAGGATGTGTCCCCCAACGTCAGATGGGGGAAGGGACCCGCTTGCGGGTAGGGGGTCGGTTCCGCCAGCGAAACACTGCGACGTGTTGGGCCGTACTGGACTTTGGATCTCACCCCCTCCCCCCTTTGGGGTACTCCCCCACAAGTGGGGGAGAGTCCTCACAACCGTGCGCTCCTGGCAGGATTCGAACCAGTGCCAGCCGGCCATCGTGGGGGCCCGGTGCCGCACCGGCCGAAGGCGCTCCCGGCAGGATTCGAACCTGCGCACCCGGCTCCGGAGGCCGGTGCTCTATCCCCTGAGCTACGGGAGC
>CAZGWX010000188.1:0-7398 GCA_964529515.1 uncultured Acidimicrobiaceae bacterium | reverse complement strand
AGACCTGCCCGCCAACGCCCGCACCTACATCGAGTTCATCGCCGAGCAGACCGAAGTCCCGGTGGGCTGGGTGTCGGTGGGGCCCGAGCGGAGCCAGCTGGTCGAGCTGGGATGAAGGTCCTCCTCATCGGTTCCGGGGGGCGTGAGCACGCCCTGGGCTGGAAGCTGGCCTCCTCGCCCCGGGTCAAAGAACTGATCTCGCTGCCGGGCAACCCAGGCCTGGCCGAATTGGGGCCGGTCGTGGAGGGGATCGACCCTGCCAACCCCGGCGCGGTGGCGGCAATGGCCGCTGCCCACAAGGTCGACATCGTGGTGGTCGGACCTGAGGGACCACTGGCCGCGGGTGTGGTCGACGCCCTCTCCCGACAGGGAACCCCG
The DNA here is from genome assembly GCA_964529515.1 of uncultured Acidimicrobiaceae bacterium. Lineage (GTDB taxonomy): Bacteria > Actinomycetota > Acidimicrobiia > Spongiisociales > ZC4RG35 > ZC4RG35. Next base: position 7,020 of record CAZGWX010000188.1, on the reverse strand, counting down.
GTGTTCGGCCCGAGCCGTGCCGCCGCGCGGTTGGAGGCCTCGAAGAGCCACGCCAAGGAGGTCATGGCCAGGGCCGGCGTCCCGACCGGATGGTCAGTCACGGTCACCGGTGCTGACGAGGCCCGAGAGCAGATCGACTCGACGGACGGTCCGTACGTGGTCAAGGCAGACGGCCTCGCCGCGGGAAAAGGCGTGTTGGTCACCGACTCGCATCGCGACGCCGTGGCGTGGGCCACTCAATGGATCGGGATCGGCCCTGTCGTGCTGGAGGAATTCCTCGACGGGCCCGAGGTGAGTGTGTTCGCCGTGTGCACCGACCGCGGGGCTTATCCCCTGGAGCCGGCGCGCGACTACAAGCGCCTCGGCGACGGTGACACTGGTCCCAACACGGGTGGCATGGGTGCCTTCTCGCCGGTCGGCGACCTCCCAGCCGGGTTGGTCGATCAGGTCATGGCCGAAGTGATCCGGCCCACCCTGGGACAGCTGGCGGAGGACGGCACGCCCTTTCGGGGCTTCCTCTACGCCGGTCTGGTGCTGACGGCAGACGGCCCCAAGGTCCTCGAGTTCAATGTGCGTCTCGGTGATCCGGAGACCCAGGCCGTGCTGCCTCGCCTCGACAACGACCTCGTCGACGTGCTCGAGGGAACCGCGCCGAAGTGGTCATCGGACTCCGCGGTCACGGTCGTGGCCGCAGCCGCCGGCTATCCCGAGTCCCCCCGCACGGGGGACCCCATCAAGGGGCTGGATCAGGTGGATGGCGCCCTTGTCTTCCACGCCGGAACCCATCGCGAAGGGCGTCGGACACTGACCTCCGGCGGGCGGGTGCTGGCCCTTACAGCGACCGGCCCCGATCTCCGGGCCGCGCGGGAGCGGGTCTACGCGGAAATCGAAAAGGTGGCATGGCCGGGAATGCAGTTCCGCGCCGACATCGCTGGGTCGTAAGCGACCTCGGGCTCGCTCCGCTCGCGCCCCCTCCCGGCTACGCCGTACTCCCCGTTCTGCCACCGCTCCCCGAGGAAATCCAGAAGGCACAGTCTTGCTGTAATCGGTAAAACCATTTACACTCATTACCTCATGGCGCCGACCCCTCCGAACAAGCGGCTTGTGATCGGCGCCCTCGGCGCCTTGTACTTCGTGTGGGGATCGACCTATCTCGCCATCCGCTTTGGCCTCGAAGGCTTCCCGCCCTTCCTCCTCAACGGCGTCCGGTTCCTCATCGCCGGTGCCCTGATGTTTCTGCTGCTCCGCCGCCGCTTCCGGGCGACCAGGGCCCAGATCGTCAACGCGGCCAAGATCGGGGCGGTGCTCCTCATCGGTGGCACCGGCCTCGTCACACTGGCCGAAGACGCCGGGATCGGATCGGCCGTCGCCGCCGCGGCGATCGCTGTCACCCCAGTATGGGTCGGAGTCTCCTCAGGGATCTTCGGGGAATGGCCCGGCCGGCGCGAGTGGACCGGGCTGGCGATCGGACTGGTCGGCGTGCTCATCCTTGCCCGTGAGGGCGACTTCCAGGCCAGCCCGCTCGGTCTAGCCCTGATCATCGTCGCCCCCATGATCTGGTCGTTCGCCTCGGTGTGGGGCACCAAAGTCGACCTCCCGGACCCGCTCAGCAACGCCGCCATCCAACTGTTGGCTGGCGGGGTCTCGATGGGACTCATCGGCCTCGTGATCGGCGAGCGCATCACTGCGCCGCCGTCCGCCGTTGCGTGGGCCGGCGTGCTCTACCTCGCCACTTTCGGATCGCTGTTGGCCTTCACCGCCTTCGTCTACCTGATGCACACGGTGCGGCCTGCGCTGGCGACAAGCTACGCCTATGTCAACCCCATCGTCGCCGTGATACTCGGTGTGACTTTGGGCGGGGAACACTTCACCGGCGCGGTCTTCTTCGCCCTTCCCCTCATCCTGGCTTCGATTGCATTGGTGGCCACCAAGTCGCGGAGCGGACCGACGAGGACCCTCGACCCGCAGCCGGCCGACCAAGCTGCCTAACTCCGGAGCCCAGTCCGCTCCTCGGCACCGGGGTCCCGTGCGTCATAGGTGACCAGGCCCTTCTGTTTCGCGGCAACCACAACCACCAGGACGGCACAAGCGATGCCGCCCGCGATGGCTGCACCCGACTCGCCCAGGCTGGTTGCGACCCAGCCCAGGAGCAGTGCACCGAGGTGGGGCCCGCCGGCGACTACGACGGTGAACACGCCCTGGAGACGACCGCGATAGGCGTCCGGGGTGGCGACCTGAAGGATCGTGGAGCGGAAGATGGCGCTCACTGTGTCGGCGGCGCCGGCGAGTGCGAGAAACGCTGCGGCCAGCCAGAGGAGGGGATGGGCGCCACCGCCTTCCGGGGGACCCGGCACGATCGCCACCACCACACCGAAGGCCGAGATGAACACTCCCCAGAACGCAACGGCGATCACGATCGCCCGACCCTGCCTTTCGATCCGCCCGATCCGGCCCGAGAAAACCCCTCCCAGAAGCGAACCTGCGGCCAGTGCCGAGGCGAGGTAGCCAACAGTGCGGGCCCCGCCACCGATGATCACCGCTCCGATTGCCGGGAACAGCACCCGGGGCATCGCCAGCACCATGGCGAAGATGTCGACCAGGAAGGTCATACCGAGCGTCGGGCGGGTTCTCAGGTAGGTGAGGCCGGCCATCACCGACTTGAAGCCGGCCCCGGTCGGCTCCCCCTCGGGTTTCAGGCTGGGCAGCGTGAACAGCAGGACCGTCGTACCGATGAATAGGACCACTTCGACGGAGTAGGCCAACCCGTATCCCCCGAGGTCGACCATGAACCCGGCCAGCAGAGGTCCGACTGCCAACGAAAGGCCCATCGCCAGTGAGCCGAGGGCGGCGGCCGCGGGGATGAGCCGCTCGGTGACCAGGCGGGGGATCACAGCGCTGCGGGCTGGCGTGTGCACGGCGTAGAGCCCGCTCTGGATGGCCACCAGGGCGTACAGAAAGCCGACCCGGGCCGTGTCCGTCCACGCCAGCACGGCCAGTGCCACAGCGACGAGGGTGGATCCGATGATCGTCACCACCAGCACCTTGCGTCGGTCGTAGGCGTCGACGATCGAGCCTCCGTAGAGGCCGAGAGCCACCAGCGGCACCAGCGAGACGAACCCGACGACGCCCACCGCGAATGTGGATCCCGTCAGGTCGTACACCTGGAGGCCCACCGCGACGGCCGACAGCGAGTTGCCCATTCCCGACAGCGCCCCGCCGTACCAGATGTGGCGGTAGCTGCGGCTGGTGCGTAGGGGCGTCAGATCGACAAGGAGCCCACGCACGGGCGCATTATGCCCCTCCCGTTTCCGCCTGCTGGTGTGCCCGGTTACCGTCCTCGTCGTGCCACGCAAAGTCGCAGTTCTCATGGGCTCGGGCTCCGACCGCCCCGTCATGGAGAAGGCCGGACAGACCCTCGAGGAGTTCGGCATCGCCCACGTCACGCGCGTCCTTTCCGCCCACAAAACACCCGACGAGACCCTGACTTTCGCCTCCGAGGCGGAAGCCAACGGGTTCGGGGTCATCATCTGCGGAGCAGGCAAGGCGGCTCATCTCGCAGGCGTCGTCGCCGCCAAGACGACCCTGCCCGTTATCGGGGTCCCCCTGTCGGCCTCCCTGGACGGGTTGGACGCCCTGCTGGCCACCGTGCAGATGCCCACCGGCATCCCGGTGGCGACGGTGGCCATCGACGGATCCACCAATGCCGCCCTGCTCGCGGTGGCGATCCTCGCGGTGGCGGACCCCGACCTTCGAGAGAAGCTGGTCCAGTACCGGTCCGACCTCGCCGCCAAGACGCTCGCCGGCTGAGCCCGGATACCATCGCAGCCATGAGCGAGACCTCCTTCGCCCGCCCCGATCCCCACGACTTTCTCGACATCGACTCTCTTTTGTCATCCGAGGAGATCCTGCTCCGCGACACCGTCCGCTCCTACGTCGAAAAGGAGATCACTCCGAATGTCGGCGATTGGTGGGACGAGGGACGCATCCCCACCGCCGACCTCGCCAAGGCCTTTGGCGACCTGGGCATGCTGGGCATGCATCTCGAGGGCTACGGCTGTGCGGGCACGTCCGCCACCGCCTACGGCCTGGCCTGCCTCGAGCTCGAAGCCGGCGACTCGGGCATCCGGTCGTTCGTGTCGGTCCAGGGATCGCTGGCGATGTTCCCGATCTGGAAGTTCGGCTCCGAGGAGCAGAAGCAAGAATGGCTGCCCCGCATGGCCGCCGGCGAGATCATCGGCTGCTTCGGGCTGACCGAGGCCGACTCGGGATCGGACCCGGCGTCGATGCGCACCAACGCCCGACGCGACGGCAGCGACTGGGTCCTCAACGGGTCGAAGATGTGGATCACCAACGGCTCGGTGGCCGACGTGGCCATCGTCTGGGCCCGCACTGACGAGGGAATCAGGGGCTTCATCATCCCCACCGACACTCCCGGCTTCTCCGCGCCGGAGATTCACAAAAAGGCGTCACTGCGCGCTTCGGTGACTTCGGAGCTGATCTTCGACAACCTCCGACTCCCCGAAGACGCCGTCCTGCCGGGTGTCGCCTCGATGCGGGGGCCGCTTTCCTGTCTCAACGAGGCCCGCTTCGGCATCGCCTTCGGGGTGATGGGCGCGGCGCGCTCCTGCTACGAGACCGCCCTGGGGTACGCCAAGGAGCGGGTCCAGTTCGACCAGCCCATCGGCTCGTTCCAGCTCACCCAGAAGAAGCTCGTCGAGATGATGGTGGCCACCCAGCGGGGGACGCTCGTCGCCCTCCACCTCGGTCGCCGCAAGGACGAGGGAAAGCTGTCACCGGAACAGGTGTCCTTCGGGAAGTTCGACAATGTGCGCAATGCCCTCGACGTCGCCCGCACCGCCCGATCGATCCTGGGTGCCAACGGCATCACCCTCGAGTATCCGGTGTTCCGCCACATGGCGAACCTGGAGACCGTCTACACCTATGAGGGGACCAACGAGATTCACACCCTCGTGATGGGCCAGACGATCACAGGGCTCAGTGCATTCACCTGATCGCGCCGAGCTGCTGGTACAGCTCGAGGCCGACACCGAGAATCCCGTTCTGAACTACGAGGTTGCCTGCGCCCACGACCGTGATGGGCTGGAGCACGAGGCGGTTCCCTTCTACGAGAAAGCCATCGCCAACGGTCTCGACGGGGACCAACTGCGCGGCGCCTACCTGGGGCTGGGGAGCACCTATCGGGCCATCGGCGACTACGAGGCTGCGCTGCGAACCTTCGACAACGGGCTGGAGGTGTTCGGAGAGGCGGAAGAACTGATCGTGTTCCGGGCCATGGCCCTCCACAACCTGGGGCGGTCCGACGAGGCGATGTCCGCGCTGCTCAAGGTGACGGCGACCCACACCGACAGTCCTTGGATCGAGCGCTACCGCCGGGCGATCATGTTCTACGCCGACCACCTGGGGCAGACTTGGTAGAGCTCTTCCTGTTGGGAACCACTGCCCCCTACCCCCGGCCTCGCCCTGCCGTCCGGCGTGGGGGACCAAGCTAGAGGTGCGGCGCCAAGTCACCGTTGGGACTCACCACAACGTCGTCGAGGTCGAGCCACGACGCCACCGCCTCCAGCTCGGCTCGTAGCGCCCTCCCGACCGCCACCCGATCTACATCGGGCTCGGCGAAGGCGCCCCGCACCAGCAGCGCACGAGCCTTGCGATCGGTCTTGAGGTCGACCCTGCCCCCGAGGGCACCGTCGAGCAGGAAGGGCAAGACGTAGTAGCCGTAGACCCGCTTCGCGGCCGGCGTGTAGATCTCGATCCGGTAGTGGAAGTCCCAGATGCGCTCCATCCGATCCCTGCGGAACACCAGGTTGTCGAAAGGTGACAAGAGGGCGGTCCCCGAGGCCCTCCGGGGGATGGTCGTCTCCGGAAGAACGTATGCGGTCCGGCCCCAGCCCTCCACTTCGACCTCGACCAGCCGGCCGGTGTCGACGAGCTTCTGCAGGATCGGCCCGATGTGGGTGAGGCGGTAGTAATCCGCCAGGTCACCAGCAGTGCCCACACCAAGGGAACCCGCCGAGCGCATCAGCAGCTCCGCCTTGGCCTCCTCCTCGGGAGGCGTCGGCGTCTCGAGATGGTGAGCAGGTATGACCCGCTCGGTGATGTCGTAGATCCTGACGAAGTTGGGCCGCGCTGCTGTGGACAGCTCGCCCTTGAAGAACCACCACTCCAGCGCCGCCTTGCCCTCGCTCCAGTTCCACATGCCTTCGGCGCCGCGCTTGTGACCCGGATCCTCCAGATCGCTGGTCTGGAGCGGCCCCCGCCTGCGCACCTCCTCGAGGATCAGGTCGAGATAGTCGGGCTTCTTCTCCAGGACCTTTCGGAAGACTCCCCAGATGCCCTCGTTCTCCATCCGCCACCGAAACAGCCGGTGGGTGTCGGCGGGGGTCACAGAAGCCATGTGGGCCCAGTACTCGAACAACTCACCGGACGACCAGATCCATTCGTCGAGGCGACCGCGGTCGTAAGGCCCGAGCCGGCTGAAGAACGGCAGGTAGTGGGTGCGGGAGAAGACGTTGACCGAGTCGAGCTGGACGACGCCGATAGTGGCCATCACCTTGCGGAAGTGACGGACGTCGATCTTCCCCGCCGGCCGTGCGCCGTTGAAACCCTGGGCAGCGAGCGCGACGCGCCGTGCCTGATCCGCGGTGAGCCGTGCCATCGGGGGACAAGGTAAGCCGAAACCCGGACAGCGCGCGTCAGGTACGGTGCCGCCGTGATCGATCGGTACACCCTGCCGGAGATGGGCGAGGTCTGGTCAGAACCGCGCCGGCTGGAGCTATTGAAGCGGGTCGAAGTCCTGGCACTGGAAGCGTGGGAAGACCTCGGGAAGGTCCCTTCGGGTACAGCCGCGGCGATCGACGCCGCCCTTACGCCGACGCCGACGCAGGTAGCCGAGCGGGAGGCGGTTACCAATCACGACCTTGCCGCCTTCGTCGACCTTCTGGGAGCAGGCGCCGGGCCGGACGCTGCCGCCTGGGTCCACTACGGGCTCACCTCGTCCGA
>CAZGWX010000187.1:0-4642 GCA_964529515.1 uncultured Acidimicrobiaceae bacterium | reverse complement strand
TTGCTCCCTGATGCTGTGATCCACGCCGATCTCAGCGAGATCGCCGGGGGCCAGGCTCGTCAGGACCGTGACGACGAGGATCCCGCCTTCGCCGGCGGTGGACTCAGCCAGGGCCTTGACTCCGGCTTCGATCATGGCCCTGCCCCCCGGGTGGACCGTCACCCACCGAGCACCATGTCGTCCCAGGGCGCGGGCGGCTCCGGCGACGGTGTTGGGGATGTCGTGGAGCTTGCCGTCGGCGAACACTGGCAGGCCCATCTCGGCGACGCGGGAGACCGCCTGCGGGCCTTCGCTCATCAAGAGCTCGAGCCCGACCTTGAAGCCGCCGACATGGGGAGCGACCTGTCTTGCCACCGAGAGCGCGCGATCGAGTTCGGAGAAGTCGAGGGCTACCAGGACGGGGCTCACCATCGGCGCACCGAACCCGTGAGCTCGGCGGCGGTGCCCGCGCCGAGACGGTCGAGCTCACCGGCGAGCTCCGTGGCGATCCGGGTCCCGGCCTTGGGGTCGGCCATGAGGACGGTCCCCATCGCCACGGCAGACGCGCCTGCCACCAGATATTCGACGACGTCACGGCCCGAGGCGACACCGCCGCAGCCGACGATCGGGGTCCCGGGGAGGGCCGAGGCGACCTCGTAGACACAGCGGAGCCCGATCGGCTTGAGGCCCGGGCCGCTGTAGCCCCCTACTCCCCCGGTGATGAGCGGCCGGCGCGCCACCGGGTCGATGGCGAAACCGAAAGCAGTGTTGACGAGAACCAGGAAGTCGGCGCCACTGGCGATGCACGCCCTGGCCACTCCGACGATGTCGGGGGTGTTGGGCGAGAGCTTGGCCCCGACCGGGACTCCCACCGCCTCCTTGACCTTGTCGACCACCCCGGCGCTCCGGTCGGCGTCGAAGGAGAACATGGTCCCGTCGTCGAGGTTGGGACAGGACAGGTTGACCTCGATGGCTGAGACACCGGCCGACTCCAGCCCCCGAGCCACCGTGGCGAAGCCGTCCGCCCCCCCGGCCACGGCAGAGCCCCAGACGGGGACACCGGTCCCGGACACCCGCTTCGTGTTCTCCCGAGTCCACGCCTCGATGCCGGGGTTCTGGATGCCGATGCCGTTGAGCATCCCCGTGGGCAGCGGCGCCAGGCGCGGTGCCGGACGACCTGGCCAGGGCTCGGGCGCCACGGACTTGGCGACGGCGGCTCCGAACACCGAGGTCTCGGCGACTTGGGCCCATTCCCAGACGGTCCCCACGGTCCCCGAGGCCGCGATCAACAGGCTGGAGAGCTGCAGCGGGCCGAGCGCGACCCTCAGACGTTCCGATGCCATTCCTGGAGGCTCCTCGGTCGAATGATGGCACCGGGGCCCGACCGCAGACTGCGGGCGACGGCCAGGGCGCCCTGGATGGTGGTCACACACGGGACGGAGCTGGCTCGGGCGTGGCGCCGGATCTCCGACCCGTCGGATCGGGACCGCCTGCCCCTGGGGGTGTTCACCACCAGCTGGACCTCCCCTGCTTCGAGACGCGAGCCGATGTCGTGCGGCCCCTCCCCGATCTTGAACACCGCCTGGGCCGGAACCGCGTGGTGGGCGAGATAGCGGGCGGTGCCCTCGGTGGCGATGAGGTCGAACCCGAGCATGGCGAAGGCCTGGGCCACGGCCAGCCCCATCGGCTTGTCCCGGTCGGCGAACGACAGGAACACCGTTCCACGGTCGGGAAGGGTGTGGCCTGCGGCCAGGAGTGCCTTTCCGAACGCGATTCCGACGTCCGCCCCGATGCCCATGACCTCGCCGGTCGATTTCATCTCCGGGCCCAGGATCGAGTCTTCGCCCGGGAAGCGGTTCCAGGGGAGGACTGCCTCCTTGACCGCGACAAACCCCATATCCCTGGGTTCCGGGACGAGCCCTTCGCGGCGGAGGGTCTCGATGTCCTCGCCGAGCATGACCCGGGCCGCGATGGCGGCCAGCGGGATGGCTCTCGCCTTGGAGATGAAGGGGACCGTCCGGGAGGCCCGCGGGTTGGCCTCCAGCACGAAGACCTCGTTGCCCTTGATGGCGAACTGAATGTTGATCAGCCCCCGCACGTCCAGCGCCACGGCCAGCTCGCCGGTGACGCGCATGATCTCTTTGACCACGTCGCCGGAGATCGTCGGTGGCGGTGTGACGCACGCCGAGTCGCCGGAGTGGACACCCGCTTCTTCGACGTGCTCCATGATCCCGCCGATCAGGAGCTCCTTGCCGTCGTAGACGGCGTCGACATCGACCTCGATGGCCGACTCCAGGAACCGGTCGATGAGGATCGGGTTCGACGTGACCTCTGGGTCGCCTTCGCCGTAGATCTCACGGACATACGAGGCCAGGTCTTCGAGGCCGTAGATGACCCGCATCTTCCGTCCGCCGAGCACGAAGGACGGCCGGACGACGACGGGGAGCCCGATCCGGTCGACCACCTGCTCGGCTTCGGCTGCAGAGTGGGCGATGCCGGCGGGCGGCTGAAGGACGCCAAGGTTCCGGCAGATCTCGGCAAACTGCTCCCGATCCTCGGCGAGGCCGATGGACTCCGGGGTGGTCCCGGCGATGCGTACGCCCGCACGAGCCAGGTGCTCGGCCAGATTGAGGGGCGTCTGGCCACCGAGCTGGACTACCACCGCTTCGGGCTGTTCGGCGTCGATGACCGACAAGACGTCCTCGACGGTCAGGGGCTCGAAATAGAGGCGATCAGAGGTGTCGTAGTCGGTGGAGACCGTCTCGGGGTTGCAGTTGACCATGACCGTCTCGTAGCCGGCGTCCCGCAACGCATAGGAGGCGTGGACACAGCAGTAGTCGAATTCGATTCCCTGGCCGATCCGGTTCGGTCCCGACCCCAGGACCAGGACACGCGGGCGGGTAGCCGGAGGGACCTCGTCCTCGTCCTCGAAGGTCCCGTACATGTACGGCGTCAGCGCGGCGAACTCGGCTGCGCACGTGTCCACAGTCTTGTAGGTCGTGACCAGTCCCATCGCGAGACGATCGCGCCGAACGTCCGCCGCGGTCGTCCCCCAGAGGTGGGCAATCTGGGCGTCGGAGAACCCGGCTCGTTTCGCCCTGCGCAGGACCGCGCCGTCGCGGGAGGCTTCGAGCTCCCGGCGGACCTCAATCAGGCCTGCCATCTCGTCGACGAACCACGGGTCGACGCTGCTCAGCTCCGCCACCTGCTCCACCGTCCAACCGCGCCGCAGAGCCTCACCCATGGCGAAGAGCCGATCCGGTCGCGGGACGGTGACCAGGCTCGCCAGCTCCTCCTCGTCGGTCTTGAGCAGGCTGGCCTCGGCGGCGTCGGCGTTGAGGCCGTCACGGCCGTTCTCGAGGCTCCTCAGGGCCTTCTGGAGCGCCTCGGGGAAGGTGCGACCGATCGCCATCACCTCGCCGACACTGTGCATGGCCGTTCCCAGGATGTCGGATGCCGACGGGAACTTCGCAAAGTCGAATCTGGGCACCTTGACCACCACATAGTCGAGGGCGGGCTCGAAGGACGCCGGGGTCGCCCCGGTGATGTCGTTGGCGACCTCGTCGAGGGTGAAGCCCACGGCGAGGAGCGCCGCGATCTTGGCGATGGGGAACCCGGTGGCCTTGGATGCCAGAGCCGACGAACGTGACACTCGCGGGTTCATCTCGATGACGAGACGCCGCCCGGTCTCGGGATCGACGGCGAACTGGACGTTGGAGCCACCGGTCGCGACCCCGATCGCCTCCAGGACCTTGATCCCGTCGTCCCGCATCTCCTGGTACTCGCGATCGGAGAGGGTCTGGATCGGGGCGACTGTGATCGAGTCGCCGGTGTGCACACCCATCGGATCGAGGTTCTCGATCGAGCAGACGATGACCGCGTTGCCGACCCGGTCGCGCATCACTTCGAGCTCGAACTCCTTCCAACCGAAGACCGACTCCTCGACAAGGATCTCGGACACCGGCGACTCCGCGAGCCCCCGGGCGGCGACCCCTTCGAACTCCTCGGCGTCGGCGGCAAGTCCTGTACCCCCGCCTCCCAGGATGAACGACGGGCGAACCATCACCGGGTAACCGATCTCGGCGGCAATCGCCCTCGCCTCGGCGAGGGACCTGGCGTATCCGGCCCTCGGCACCTCGAGGCCGATCTCTTCCATCACCTCCTTGAACCGCCCGCGGTCTTCGGCCTTGGTGATCGACTCCAGGCCAGCCCCGATCATCTCGACGCCAAATCGCTCGAGAATGCCCCGGCGGGCCAGCTCCGCTGCCACGTTGAGGGCGGTCTGGCCACCCAGGGTGGGCAGGAGGGCGTCGGGACGCTCCCGGGCGATGACTTCAGCCACCACTTCAGGCGTCACCGGGTCGAGGTAGGTAGCGTCGGCGAACTGGGGGGCGGTCATGATCGTCGCCGGGTTGGAGTTGACCAGTACGACTCGGTATCCGTGCGCACGCAACACCTTGGCGGCCTGGGTCCCCGAGTAGTCGAACTCGCAGGCTTGACCGATCACGATCGGGCCTGATCCGATGAGCAGGATGGAACGGATGTCGGTGCGACCGGGCATCAGCCCTCCCCCTCGATGAGCCGGGAGAAGCGGTCGAAGAGTGGCCGGGCGTCACTGGGGCCCGGCGCCGACTCCGGGTGGTACTGGACCGAGAAGGCCGGA
>CAZGWX010000186.1:0-6887 GCA_964529515.1 uncultured Acidimicrobiaceae bacterium | reverse complement strand
GCACTCGCGGAGTCCGAGCTCGGTGAGGAAGTCGTCCTGGCGTTTCAGCTCGACCTCGGCTCCAGCCGCGGCGGCCGCTGCCCGGAGCGCGGTGAACTCGACGTCGGCGGTGATGTCCGTCGCTCCCGGCTCGTCGAGAGGGTGAGGTCCGAGGTGGTGGGACTGATAGGTGCGCAGGGTCCCATCGGAGCGACGGGGCAACAGGTCGTCGGAGGTGCCGCCGTAGTCGATCACCAGCACGCTTCCCGCGTCGACCCTTCGGAGAGTGTCGACTACCCAGTCGGAGGCGGCGAGCTGGACTTCGATCCAGCCGCCATCCGGCACTTCGGCTGCAAACCGCCCCAGCCATTCGGCGACGGCGGGGCGCACGGGAGCATCGACGAAACCAAGCCCATCGCCGTCGATTCCCACCCATCGCTCCCGCCACTCGCCGTCGACCCGCTGTGCGAGAGCCATCGGCAGGTTGTCCAGCAGCTCGTTGGCAATCACCACACCTCTGATCCGCTCCGGCAGGTCGGGCCGGATCTCGATATCTGGGAGGGCGTAGGCGAGGGTGTCCCTTGCTGCCGGCGAGACCTCGACCGCGATAGCGGAAACGGGCAGCGCCTGAATCAACGGACGAAGCAATGAGCCCGAACCGGCACCGACCTCGACGACCGTGAAAGGCTCGCCGATCCGCTCCCGTTCGAGCTCCACGAATCGCGCCAGGGTCTCGCCGAACATGGGGCTGACCTCCGGCGAGGTGAGGAAGTCCCCGGCGGCCTGGGACCGGAGAAGCTCGCCCCCGAAGAACCCGTTCTGGTGATAGAGCGCGATCTCCATGAAGCGCTCGAACGGCATGGGACCGGTCGCGGCAATCTCTTCGGTTATCAGCGGTTTGAGGGACATGGTTATCTTCAAGCAGATGTGGCTTGGCATCTCCATCTTCGTCACCGACCGGTCCATACGCCCAGACGAGATCGCGTCGGAGGCGGAGGCCCGCGGGTTCGACTCGATCTGGTTCCCGGAGCACTCTCATATCCCGGCCTCCCGGCTCACCCCGTGGGGCGGGCGAGAGGGCGCGCCCCCTCTGCCCGAGCAGTACAGCCGCACGCTCGACACATTCGTCGCCCTCACGGCCGCGGCATCGGTGACGAGCCGGATCCGGCTCGGGACCGGGATCACGCTTCTCGCCCAGCGTGACCCGATCTGGACCGCCAAGGAGGTGGCGACACTCGACTACCTCTCCGGCGGGCGAGTGTCGTTCGGCATCGGGTACGGCTGGAACAAGGAGGAAATGGCCAGTCACGGAGTGCGCTACGGCGAACGGCGGGCACTTCTCCGGGAGAAGGTGCTGATGATGAAGTCGCTGTGGACCGAAGAAGAGGCGTCGTTTCAGGGCGAGCATCTGACACTCGAACCGTCGTGGGCCTGGCCCAAGCCGGTCCAGAAGCCTCATCCTCCGATCATCATGGGCGCCGACGCCGGCCCACGGACTGTCGCCGACATGGCTGAATTCTGTGACGGCTGGATGCCGCTTGCCAGCCGACACGATCTTGCCGGGCGAATCGACGAGGTACGGGGGGCGGTCGCCGCAGCCGGTCGTGATCCCACGCATTTCCAGGTGATCGCATCGACCGTAAAACCCGAGCAGCGAGAGTCCCTGGCGGAGGTCGGCGTTGACGGTGCCATCTTCGGACTGCCCTCCCGGGGCAGGGATGAAGTCCTGCCGCGCCTCGACGAGCTGACCCGGACACTCGGCCTCTGACGTCCTTCGGCCCGCGAAAATGCGGACACGAAGTGTCAGGGTGCCCGCCTAAATTCCTCCGGTTACAGCTTTCGAAGAGCAGGAGACATGATGGAAGCAATGATCAGGGCCGAGGGGCTCGTCAAGCATTACAAGGAGGTGAAGGCCCTCGATGGTCTCGACCTCGAAGTCGGACGGGCGACTGTGCTCGGCCTCCTCGGGCCCAACGGCGCCGGCAAGACCACCGCAGTTCGGATCTTCACCACACTGCTCGCACCGGATGCCGGGCGAGTCGAGGTCGCGGGCATCGACGTGCTCGCACGCCCGGACGATGTCAGGCACCGAATCGGTCTCTCCGGTCAAAACGCTGCCGTCGATGAGCACCTCACAGGCTTCGAGAATCTCGAGATGGTCGGCCGCCTCTACCGGCTCGGGCGCGTCAAGTCGCGTGTTCGCGCCGACGAGCTCCTCGACAGGTTCGACCTCACCGAGGCCGGAGGCCGGCCGGTCAAGACCTACTCCGGCGGGATGCGCCGGCGGCTCGACCTGGCTGCCGCCCTGGTGGCAGTCCCCGATGTCGTCTTCCTGGACGAGCCGACCACCGGACTCGACCCGCGGAGCCGCGCCGGAATGTGGGATGTCATCCGCGAGCTGGTCGCCGAAGGGACCACACTCCTGCTCACCACCCAGTACCTCGAAGAGGCTGACCGGCTGGCCGACGACATCGTGGTCATCGACCACGGGCACGCCATCGCCCGAGGCACCGCCGACGAGCTGAAGGGCATGATCGGTGGGGAGCGCATCGAACTGGTCCTGGAGTCGGCATCCGACATCCCGATGGCGGTCGAGGCCGTCACGCCACTCGCGGTCGGCGAGGTGACGACAGACGACCACACCCGGACCGTCACCGCGCCGGTGTCCGGTGGGAGCAAGGCCCTCGTCGAGGCTCTGCGAAGCCTCAACGGCGTCACCGTGCTCGATGTCGCCCTCCGGCGCCCGACTCTCGACGACGTCTTCATGGCGCTGACCGGCCACGAGGCCGAGCCATCGCCGGAGGGTCAATTGGACGAACCTCAGGAGGCGTCGCAGTGAACAAGCTCAAGTGGGCCATCGCCGACGGCTTCGTCGTCGCCCGGCGCAACCTGATCAAGATCAAGAGGGTCCCCGAGATCCTGGTGTGGGTGCTGGTGTCCCCCATCATGTTCGTGCTGCTCTTCGCCTACGTGTTTGGAGGCGCGATCAACGTCCCGGGCGGGGTGGCGTATCGGGAGTTCCTGATCGCCGGCATCTTTGCCCAGACGGTGGTGTTCGGGGCCACCTTCACAGGCGCCGGGATGGCCGAGGACATGCAGAAAGGGATCATCGACCGGTTCCGTTCCCTGCCGATGTCACGTTCGGCAGTCCTCTTCGGCCGGACCGCCAGCGACGTCATCTACAACGTGCTGTCGATCACCATCATGGCCCTGACCGGCCTGATCGTGGGATGGAGGATCCGCGGGTCGATCCTCGACGCCGTGATCGGCTTCGGCCTCCTCCTGCTATTCGCCTACGCGTTCTCGTGGGTCATGGCGGCAGTGGGCATCGCAGTCCCGAGTGTCGAGGTGATCAACAATGCGTCGTTCATGGTGATCATGCCCTTGACCTTCATCTCCAACGCATTCGTCCCGGTCGAGGCACTGCCGACACCGTTGCGGGTCTTCGCGGAGTGGAACCCGGTCTCGGCGGTCACCCAGGCGGCGCGGGAACTGTTCGGGAACGTCAATCCGGCGGCGCCGGTGTCGGACGCGTGGTCGATGCAGAACCCGATTGCCTACACCCTGATCTGGATCTTCGTGATCCTCGCCATCTTCGTCCCGCTCTCGGTGCGAATGTACAAGAAGGTCGCCACCAAGTAGCCGATCCATACGAAAGGGGGCCCCACTCGGGACCCTCGATCTTGTACAGCGGACTATGCGGAAGACCGACCCGCCATTGCCTCACGATTGGTCACCGCGGTGAAGCCATCCTTTTCAGTGAGGACCTCGAGCACCTCGTCAAGAGCGCTCCATAGGCCCTGCTCCTCGATCTCCCAGGAGTGGCCCCAGACGTGGAGAACACCTCCGCGCCGATGGGCCTCCGCCAGGGCCTTCTCCGCCAACTGGATCGGGTCGGCAGCCAATCCGAACCTGGTGGCCCATCTGCCAATGCCACTCCAGTTGCCTTCCCGAATCGCATGCCGCAGATGGATCTGCCTCGGATGGGGGAAGAGCTGAAACGTGGTCGTCATCCTCATCGGGTCTTCGGGCAGACGGAGACAGAACGCCACGGTCGTCCGGGCCAGGGCGTAACCAGCCGAGCGGGCCGCCTCGACGACCCGCCGATCGTGGTATCCGAAGGGATAACAAAATGAGGTCACTGACGATCCAATGTGGCCCTCCAACCGGTCGCCGCACTCGGACACCTCCGCCGCCAGCTCCCTGTCATCGAGCCGACGCAAGTCAGGGTGTGTCTTGGTGTGGGCGCCGATCTCCATTCCCATCGCGATCAGCTCCTCCGCTGCTGACCTGGGCAGGAGTGGCCACCGTTCCGAGTTGGTCACCCAGTAGAAGGTGCCTTTCAGGCCACGGTCCGCCAGCTTCTCGGCCAGCCGCATGTCGAGGATGTCACCGTCGTCCCAGCTGGTAGTGAGAAGAATTCGGCTCACCCGCTCAAGGTAGTCAGCGTTTGGTTGCCACAACGATCCAGGAAAAAGGCGAGGGGCCCTTTCAGGCCCCTCGTCTGTGTTCTCGGCGACTTCGAATCAGAAGTCCATGTCACCGCCGTGGCCGTGGCCGGCACCGGCAGGAGCTGCCGGCTCAGGCTGCTCGGCGACGAGAGCCTCGGTGGTGAGAAGGAGGGCCGCGATCGACGCCGCGTTCTGCAGTGTCGACCGGGTCACCTTGGCGGGGTCGATGACCCCGGCCGCGATGAGGTCCTGGTACTCGCCGCTGGCGGCGTTGAAGCCGTAACCGGCCTCACCCGCACGCACGTTCTCGACCACCACACCGCCTTCGAAGCCGGCGTTGACGGCGATCTGGCGAAGCGGCTCTTCCATGGACCGACGCACGATCATGCGTCCCGCCTTCTCGTCCTCTGACCCGCCGCGGATCTTCTCCACGGCGTCGCGGGCACGGAGGAGGGCCACCCCACCGCCGGGGACGACACCCTCTTCGACAGCCGCACGGGCAGCCTGGACGGCGTCCTCGATGCGGTGCTTCTTTTCCTTGAGCTCCACCTCGGTGGCAGCCCCGACCTTGATCACGACCACACCGCCGGCGAGCTTGGCGAGACGCTCCTGGAGCTTCTCGCGATCCCAGTCCGAGTCGGTGTTCTCGATCTCACGCTCGATCTGCTTGATCCGGCCCTTCACATCGGACTCGGAACCGTCGCCATCGATGATGGTGGTGGTGTCCTTGTTGACCACGACCTTGCGGGCACGGCCCAACAGCTCGAGGGACACGTTTTCCAGCTTGAGCCCGACCTCTTCGGAGATGACGGTGCCGCCAGAGAGGGTGGCGATGTCCTGGAGCATGGCCTTGCGGCGCTCGCCGAACCCCGGCGCCTTTACGGCGACCGACTGGAAGAGGCCACGGATCTTGTTGACCACCAGGGTCGCAAGAGCCTCACCTTCGACGTCCTCGGAGATGATGAGGAGCGGCTTGCCCTGGGTCATCACCTTCTCGAGGACCGGGACCAGGTCGTTGACCGAGCCGATCTTCTGGTTGGCGATCAGGATGTACGGGTCCTCGAGGACTGCCTCCTGACGGTCGGGATCGGTGATGAAGTACGCCGAGAGCAGGCCCTTGTCGAACTGCATGCCTTCGGTGAACTCCAGCTCGAGACCATAGGTCTGGCCTTCCTCGACTGTGATCACGCCGTCCTTGCCGACACGATCCATGGCGTCGGCGATCACCTTGCCGATGGACGAGTCGTTGTTGGCTGAGATCGACGCCACATGGGCGATCTCCTCGGTGGTCTCGACGTCACGAGCCATTTCCCCGAGCGCCTTGACGGCGGCCTCGACACCTTGCTCGATGCCGCGCTTCAGCTCCATGGGGTTGGCGCCGGCAGCGACCTGGCGCAGGCCTTCACGGACCATGGCCTGGGCGAGCACGGTTGCGGTGGTGGTGCCGTCGCCGGCGACGTTGTCAGTCTTGTTGGCGACCTCGTAGGCGAGCTTGGCGCCCATGTTCTCCCATGGGTCGTCGAGCTCGATCTCCTTGGCGATGGTGACACCGTCGTTGGTGATGGTGGGGGCGCCCCACTTCTTCTCCAAAACGACGTTGCGGCCCTTAGGGCCGAGGGTCACTTTGACGGTGTCGGCGAGCTTGTCTACACCCGCCTGGAGTCCCCTTCGGGCCTCCTCATTGAAGCGAAGTTCTTTCGCTGCCATTTCCTATCAACTCCTCAATTCACTACTGCAAGCAGATCACGCTCGGACAGGACGAGGTACTCGCTGCCGTCGAGCTTGATCTCGGTGCCGGCGAACTTGGAGTAGAGAACCTTGTCGCCGACGGCCACGTCGACTGCCATCCGGTTGCCGTCTTCGTCGCGGGCCCCTGGGCCTACGGCGATGACCTCACCGATCTGTGGCTTCTCCTTTGCGGTGTCGGGGATGACCAGACCTGACGGAGTACGCGCCTCCGCGTCCTCGGTCGGCTTTACCACCACCCGGTCACCGAGCGGCTGAAGCTTCATTTCCTTAGCCTCCTTGTGACGGTCTAGGTGCCTTCTGCGGTTGAGCACCGCATTAGCACTCGATTGGCTTGAGTGCCAGGCAACATTAGCACTCGCCTGGTGGGAGTGCTAACCCCCGGAGACCAGGGGCTTGGAAGGATCGACGGCTTCCACCCAATCGGTGATCCGACCCTGGGACAGCCAGTAACCGCCGGCGACACCGATCATCGCGGCGTTATCCGTGCAGAGGATGGGATCGGGGAGGGTTAGCGTCACTCCACGCTTGTCCGCCTCCTCGGCAAACCGAAGACGCAGGCGTCGGTTGGCCAGCACGCCGCCTCCGCCGCCCACGATTTTGGCCCCCGTCGCGTCTACGGCGGCGAAGGTCTTGTCGACGAGTGCATCGACAATCGCCTCCTGAACGGAGGCGGCAACGTCCGGGAGCGAAGCCAGATCGCCGGACTTT
>CAZGWX010000185.1:0-9013 GCA_964529515.1 uncultured Acidimicrobiaceae bacterium | reverse complement strand
GTAGTCGTCTCCGAAAACCCGCACCTTGGGCAGAAGCCCCGACGCGACCTTGGAGACGTAGGGCATCAGGTTGTTGGGGATGCCCTTGGGGTCCTCTCCGATCAGGCCTGAGGGGTGGGCACCCACCGGGTTGAAGTAGCGGAGGAGGGAGATGCTCCACTCGGGCTCGGCGACATAGAGGTCACGCAGTACCTGCTCCATCATGATCTTCGACCACCCGTACGGATTGGTGGCCGTGCCGATGGGCATATCCTCGGTCATCGGCAGCTTTTCGGGCTCGCCGTACACGGTGGCCGAGGAACTGAACACGAGATTCCGGACGCCCGCGTCACCCAGTGCCCGGACCAGGTTGATCGTGCCTGTGACGTTGTTGTCGTAGTACCTCAGGGGCTGGGCGACGGACTCCCCCACCGCCTTCAGCGCTGCGAAGTGCATGCAGGCGTCGAATCCCGACTCGAGGATCCGGCGCATCGTTTCTCCGTCGCGGATGTCCGCCTCCACGAACTCGAGCTGCGAGCCGGTGATCTGGGCGATGCGGCCGACAACTGCCTGGGATGCATTGGAGAGATTGTCGAGCAACACCGCTTCATGACCGGCCTCGGTGAGCGCCACTGCCGCGTGGCTGCCGATGAACCCGGCGCCGCCGGTGACCAGGACTCGCATCGGCCAGAGGTTAGGGGGCGAGCAGGCTCAAGCCGCTGGGAGGGAGAGCACGAAACAGGTGAGGCCCTCCTCGTAGCGGTACACCAGATCACCATTCATGAGCCTGGCTAGCCGGCGCGCAACCGCGAGCCCGAGGCCCACAGAGTTGGGCAGATCGGGAGCCGCGCCGCGCTCGAAGGGCTTGAAGATGCGATCTACGTCTTCATCCGCGATCGGCTCACCATCGTCACACACCGCCAGCTCGAGCATGTCACCTGCGGGACGGACCCGAACCGAGACGTGGGGACCGCCATACCGTGCGGAGTTGGTGACGAGGTTG
Organism: uncultured Acidimicrobiaceae bacterium; assembly: GCA_964529515.1. Lineage (GTDB taxonomy): Bacteria > Actinomycetota > Acidimicrobiia > Spongiisociales > ZC4RG35 > ZC4RG35. The sequence goes on along the minus strand of CAZGWX010000185.1, from coordinate 8,031 downwards.
CGGACGATCTGCCTGGTGCGGCGGGGATCGGCCAGCGCAGTCGTGCGGTCACCGTCGACCCGGACCGTGATGGGCTGGTCTGACACCTCGAGGACTCGTTCGGCCGCCTTGACCAGGTCGAACTCCTCGGTCTCGATCACCATCTCCTCTAGGTCCTGGCGATAGGCGACCAGGAGGTCTTCGAGCAGCCACGAGGCGTCTTCGGCCTGGCGGGCGATGAGCAGCGCGAGGTCCCGCCGCTCCGCGTCGCTGAAGGACTCGTAATTGTGGGCGAGCTCTTCCCCCAACCCGAGGACGACCGTCATCGGTGTGCGCAGCTCATGGGAGACGGTGGCGATGAACTCGTTGCGCGACTCCTGGGCTGCCAGCTTGGCCGTGACGTCGATGAGGGCCCCGTCGTAGTAGATGATGTCGCCGTCGTCGTTTCTGACTGCTCGGGCGGTGTCCTGGACCCAGACCGTGGAGCCGTCGACGCGCCGGAGCTCAACGTCGAATTCGTGGACGACACCTTCGCTCTCGATCCGCTCCAGCCAGATCGCCCGCCGTGCGGGGTCGATGTACACGGAGTCGACGGGCGTCATCCCTCGCTCCATGTCCGCGACGGAGTCGAATCCGAGGAGGTTGGCCAAAGCCGGATTACCGGCGACCAGAGCGCCGTCGCGCGTTGTCCGGTAGAGCGCGACCGGGATGCGCTTGAAGAAATCGCCTAGTTCCTGCATGTAATCGACTCTGGTATCGGAAGAATCGCTCGCAAACTAGAGGGACGGGTGACCCATTCGGCTTCTTCGTCGGGATGGCCACTTCTCCCCCACTGTCCACCAGCCGTTCCGCGAAGCTCATCAGTCGTCGAAGGGGATCTCGAGCTGGTCGTCGGGCCGATGGAGGCGGGACACGCCGTTCCACATCAGGTGGTCCATGAACACCCACGAACGCCGGTGGATCGCGGACGGGCCGAGGGCCTGCAACGCCGACTTGTGGATCGGGCATGGGTAACCCTTGTTCGCCTCGAAGTTGTAGGCCGGATAGTCCGGGGCCGCCTCGCGCATCATCCGGTCACGGGTGACTTTGGCCAGGATGGAGGCCGCAGCGATGGACAGTGATATCTGGTCGCCCTTGACGATCCTTCGGGCGCCACCGACGAAGTCCCACTTCCCGTCGACGAGGACGCCATCCACCGGTACTCCCAGGCCTAGGAGGGCCCGGCTTGCGGCCAGCCGCTGGGCGTCGGACATGCCGAGCTCGTCACACTCGGCAGCCGTGGCGTGGCCGACGGCCCACGCGTGACACCAGTCGGACACCCGCTCGAAGAGCGCCTCGCGCTCGGCTTCGGTGAGCATTTTGGAGTCGCGGATCTTGTAGACGCGCCGGTCCCGCGGAACCACGGCCGCGCCCACGGTGAGGGGACCCGCCCAGGCGCCGCGTCCCACCTCGTCCACACCGACCACGATCACGGCGCCGCCGTCCCAGAGCTCCTTCTCGAACGAGAGCCCCGGCGACCGCCGCTTCAGGCTTGGGCGGAGGCGAGGGGCCGTGGTGGTCACGGCGCCAGAGTAGGGCTTCTTTCCGCCGCGGCTCAGTTAAGGCGGGCATCGTCCGGATAGAGGCCGATCGCTCCCAGGAGTCCCGACTGGCGTCTCAGCACCTGGCTCCACAGGCGATCAGGGTGGGCAAAGGCGTCGTCGGGGGCGGCCTCCAGCACGAACCAGGCGCCGGTGGCGAGCTCCTCCTCGAGCTGTCCCCCCGACCAGCCCGAGTACCCCGCGTAGACACGGATCTTGGGGGCACTCTCGTCGGGCGGGTCGCTCGGATCGACGAGGACGAGACCCGTCAGCGCCGCCGGGTCGCTGCTGCGCCCCAGCCCGATGGCCACCTCCGGCTGAACCGGGCCGCCAGAGTGCACCAGGCCCGGTGGCACCAGGTGTTCCTCCCAGTCGGGGAGATACCGCGCCGCCGGCTCCTCGGTCGACCGGTTGAGGACGAGCCCAACCGCCCCATCGTCGTTGTGCTCGACGATGAGAACCACCGTCCGATAGAAGTTGGGGTCCTCCAGTATCGGAGCCGCCACCAGGAGCTTTCCCGGAAGTGTCACCGCACCATCGTGGCACAAGGCGAAGCGCAGTCGCGGGGGGCTAATCTCGGATCGTGGCCCTCCCTTCGGTGCTTCTACACGACCACCTGGACGGGGGCCTGCGTCCGGCCACGATCATCGAGATCGCCGACACCATCGGCTACGAAGCTCTTCCCGCGACCGATCCCGCCGGGCTTGCCGCCTGGTTCGACCAGTCAGAGTCGGGCTCACTCGAGCGCTACCTCGACTCCTTCGAGCACACCATCGCCGTGATGCAAGACGCCGATTCCATCGAGCGGATTGCCCACGAGGCTGCCGCCGACCTCGCCGAGAACGGCGTGGTCTACGCCGAGATCCGCTTCTGTCCCTGGCTTCACACGGCCGGGGGACTCCATCCGCGTACCGTGGTGGAGGCGGTGGCGTCGGGTCTCGCTGGCTCCGGAACGGGGCTGGAATGGGGGCTGATCATCGACGCTCTGCGCCATGAGGATCATTCCGACGACATGGCCTCGCTCGCCGTTGCATGCCGCAGTCTCGGTGTAGTCGGCTTCGATCTCGCCGGCCCGGAGGCCGGTAACTCTCCCCGCAACCACCTCGCCGCCTGTCGAAGGGTGAGAGAGGCCGGGCTCCGCCTCACCATCCACGCCGGCGAGGCCGCAGGTGCGGACGGTCCTGCCTACATCGCCGAGGCGATGGACGTCTGCGGTGCGGAGAGGATCGGTCACGGCGTGGAACTGGTCCAGGACTGCCTCATCGAAGACGGCGAAGTGGTCAAGGTCGGAGCCGTCGCGGCACGCGTCCGTGACCGCCAGCTGCCGCTGGAGATGTGCCCGGCCTCCAATCTCGCCACCGGCTCGATCTCGCCAAAGCTCCATCCGATCGGCGCCTTCTACCGGGCCGGGTTCAACGTCACCATTTCCACCGACAACCGCCTCATGAGCATGACCTCGATGCCGCGCGAGTTCTCCTTTGTGATCGAGCACCACGGCTTCGACGTCAACGACCTCGCCATCACGACGCGTCGGAGCCTCGCTGCCGCCTTCTGCGGCCACGAGACCAAGGAGAGGCTCTGGTCAGAGACCATCGCTCCCGCCTACCGCGCGGCCGGGGCCGACGTCGAAGTCGAGTGGCGATGAGGGCCCTGGTCAAGCACCCCGATGGCCCGGGCCTCTCGCTTGAGGAGATCCCGGCACCCGAGCCCGGGCCCGATGAGGTGCTGATCAGGGTGCACACCACGGGCATCTGCGGCACCGACCTTCACATCTACCACTGGGACGAGTGGGCGCGGGCGACGATCCCCACCCCGATGACTGTCGGCCACGAGTTCTCGGGCCACATCGACGCCCTCGGGAGCAATGTCGCCGGCTTCGAGGTGGGCGAGCTGGTCAGCGCCGAAGGCCACGTCGTCTGTGGACGCTGCCGCAACTGTCTCGCCGGGAAGCGGCACCTGTGCATCGAGCCAAAGGGACTTGGCGTCGACATCCCGGGCGCCTTCGCTGACTACGTCGTGGTCCCGAAACAGAACGTCTGGCGGCACGTCGAGGGACTGGATCCCGAGATCGCGGCGCTTTTCGACCCTTTCGGAAACGCCGTCCACACCGCCCTCAAGTACCCCGTCCTCGGCGAGGACGTCCTCATCACCGGTGCCGGGCCCATCGGCCTGATGGCCGCCGCGGTCTGCGGCCACGCCGGGGCCCGCAACGTGGTGGTCACCGACCTCGACGAATACCGGCTGGGCTTGGCGCTGGAGATGGGCGCCACCCGCGCCGTCGATCCCCGCCAGGTCTCGCTCCGGGACACGCAGCGTGAGCTGGGGATGACCGAGGGCTTCGACGTCGCCCTGGAGATGTCGGGCTCTCCGGCCGCGATGAAGGACATCCTCGACAACACCATCCATGGCGCCCAGATCGCGTTGCTGGGAATTCCCTCGGATCCGTACCCCATCGACTGGTCGGTCGTCATCTTCAACATGCTCACGATCAAGGGCGTCTTCGGACGGGAGATGTTCGACACCTGGTACAAGATGAACATCCTCATCCAGTCGGGGCTGGACATTTCCCCCGTCATCAGCCACCGCTTCGACGCCGCGGACTACGAGGAGGCGTTCGCCACGCTGGAGTCGGGCAGGTCGGCGAAGGTCTTGCTGCGCTGGGCCGACCGCTGAGTGGTTAAACGCGGGCGCTGATCCAGTCGGCCGCCTCGGCCACGATCTCCGGCCCTTCGGGCTCGTTGAGTATCTCGTGGCGGAGACGCGGGTAGGTCCTCCGCTCGAAGCCGTCCAGAGCGCCCAGCGGCTCGGTTGATGAGGTCGGCACGATGGTGTCGGCCTCGCCATGCAGCACGAGCACCGGGACGGTGATCTCGGACGCAGCATCGGAGACCCGGTCCATGGCGGCGAACAGCTCGGCCGCGAGTCGGGTCGTGGCCGTGGTGACCACCAGCGGATCGGCGAAGTACCTCTCCCCCACCAGCGGGTCCCTCGAGAGCTGGGATCCTTTCAGCTTCTGAGGAACCGCAAGGGTCGGAAGAAGCCGGCTCAGCACAGAGGCGATCGCTCTCTGCCACGCGGCGCCACCGGCCAGTGCCGGAGCCGACGCCACGACCAGGTCGACGCGGGGACGATGGGAGGCCGCGTAGCCAAGCACCAGGTTCCCGCCCATGGAGTGGCCGAGGAGCACTCGGGGATGCCCGGCCTCCATCACGTGGGACTCGATCTGGTCCAAGTACTCGTCCCAGCGATCGATGTGCCCCCTCCGCCCGCCGGTCATGCCGTGCCCAGCGAGGTCGAAGCCCATGACCCGGAACCCCGCAGCAGCGAGGATCGAACCGGTCCGCTCGTAGCGACCCGAGTGCTCAGCTATGCCGTGGACGAGGATGATCTCGGCCTTGGGCTCAAGGTCAGGCTCCCAGGTCCGCACCAGCTCGGTCCCGTAGCGCTGATGGGGTCTAGGGGTGGCCTCGCTCGTCACTTCGACTCCTTGTGGAACGGTGGTTCGGCCTGTCGTGCCGGCACCCACCTCTCCCGGATCTCCACCTCGATCGACTCGTCGGGGCCCGGAGGCGGACTCAGGTAGGCGAGTCCCACCCCCTGGTCGATGACGGGGCTCATATTGCCGCTGGTCACCTCCCCTTCGCTCCCTTCCGAGCTGCGGATGCGATAGCCGTGGCGGGGAACCCCCCGCTCGGTGAGGACGAAGCCGATGAGTTTGCGCTGCAGTCCTTCGTCGAGCTGGCGTTGGAGCGCCTCGCGTCCGACGAACTCGTGATCCATGGACACGGCGAAGTCGATCCCGGCCTCGAACGGTGTCGTCGACTCGTCGATGTCGTTCCCCCACAGCGGGAGACCGGCTTCGAGACGGAGGGTGTCCCTGGCGCCGAGACCAGCCGGCACCGAGCCGGCTTCGACCAGGGCGGCGGCCAAGGCGACCGCGGCGCCGGCGGGGATGCACACCTCTGCTCCTGCCTCACCGGTGTATCCAGTGCCGGCCATCTCGACCCTGGCACCCGCGAACTCCGCCTCGGCGTAGCGAAAGCGGCGCGGGGCCAAACCGAGGATGTCCTCGAGCAGACCCGGAGCGTCAGGTCCCTGGACGGCGACGAGGGCCGTCGACTCTTGAACGTCGGAGACCTCGGTTTCCGGCCGGGAGGCAAACGCGGCCATCACCCGGTCGTGGTTGGCGGCGTTGGGCAACACGCGGAACCGGTCCGGCTCGGGCCACCAGACGATGAGGTCGTCGACGATGCCGCCGTCGGCGTTGAGCATGGTCGTGTACTGGCACCGTCCGGCCTCGATCCTTTGGATGTCATTGCTGAGGAGGTAGCGAATTGCTTCACTCGCACCCGGACCGGTCAGGTCGAAGCGTCCCAGGTGGCTGACGTCGAACCAGCCCGAGGACTGGCGCACTGCGTGGTGCTCGGCAAGGACGGAGTCGTAGCGAAGGGGCATCTCCCACCCGCCGAAGTCGGTGAACCTGGCGCCGAGCTCGGTGTTGAAGTCGTGGAGCGGCGAGCGCTTCATCCGGTGAGGCGCCCGCCACGGTCTTCGAGGCGCACCACTTCGGGCGGCCCGGGGAACCGGGTTGGGGCTGTCACCTCTTCGAGGTGGTCAGGCTCTTCGAGCCCGTACTTGATGACCAGGTGCAGGTAGTCGCGTTGATAGAAGATCTTGCAGCGGATGCCGGGGTGGATCTCCCGGAGCTGGCGGACCTTGCGATTCTTCTTCGTCACCAGCTTCTGGTTCATCGTCGTGATCTCGACGAACAGGTCGTCGTCCGGGAGGTAGAAGTCGGGGGTGAACCACTTGACGGCAGTTCCGTCGGGGTCGAAGGCTATGGGAAAGATGTGCGTCTCGTACTCCCAGGGGACCCCGTAGAAGTCGAGGAGGAGTGCGAACTGTCGCTCGCTGTTGTGAGCGAACTCGATGTCACCGGCTGTCGGTTGGTCGGTTCTCAGGTGGCTCCTGCCTCAATAACCCCGGCCAACTCTACTGGGTCGTCGAAGAGGTGATGGATGTCTCCCTCGACCTCTTCTTGAACCGGCCCGATCGCGATGCCGAAGACTCCCTGGCCCCTCCGGAACACGTCGACCAACTCCTCGGGGCTGTGGGCGGCGTAGATGGTCTGGCCGTCACTGAGAAGGGTGACATCGGCGAGGGGACGGTCGGAATCGAGCTGCTCGCGGAGGATCTCGACCGCGGAGCGAATCTTCTTCAGGCTCATCCCGGCGTCGAGGAGCCGCTTGATCACCTTGAGCTGGACCACGTCGGTGAAGGAGTACAGACGCTGGGAGCCCGATCCGCTGGCGGCCTGGAGCGATGGAACGAGCAGCTTGGTGCGGGCCCAGTAGTCGAGCTGCCGGTAGGTGATGCCCACCAGCTTGCACACCTGTGGGGCGCGGTATCCCCCAATTTCTTTCGTCATCCGGTCCTCCAGGGAGTTCGCCGGGTTACACCAGTGTAACTCGGCCTGGCGCAAGCTAACCCCGTCGGTCCCCGGATGTCAACGCTTTCTGTGGAAAACCGGGTGCCGAAATTTCCCCGGCGTCACTCGTCAGGGTGCTCGTGGTCCCCGAGAAAGTCCTCGACGGTGGCCTCGGACAAGAACTCACGGAAGCGGGCCACCTCCTCTTCCTGATCGACCGTGTCGTCGAGAAGGATGGCCGCTTCGTCGAGGACGGCCGGCAGAGCAAAGATCGGGGTGCCCGTTCGCACGGCGAGGGCGATGGCGTCCGACGGCCGGGATGACACCTCGACCCGCCCGTCGCCGGTGTCGAAGGTGATGTCGGCGAAGAAGATCGAGTCCCGCATCTCGGAGATGACCACCTTGGACGCGACCCCGCCGAGCACGTCGATGACCGACCGGAGAAGGTCGTGGGTCAGGGGTCGCGGCGTGGTCACCTTCTCGAGGGCGGTGGCGATCGCAGTCGCCTCAGGGGCTCCGATCCAGATGGGCAGGTAACGGTCGCCCTCCAGTTCCTTGAGCAGGACGATCGGCTGGTTCGAGGGGAGCTCGAGCCGCACATCGACCACCCGCATCGGGACCAGGGCCTCGTTGCCGTCCATGCGGCGAGGTTATCACCGGCCAGTTCGTGTCTCTCGGGCTCCGGTGAGGGCTCGGGCGAGCACCTTGGGGTCGTTGACGAAGGCCTCGGCGTCGAGGAAAGCCCACACCGAGGGGAGGTTTCGGTACAGGCCGCGCCAGTCGAGCCCGTAACCCACCAGATACTCGTCACCCACCTCGAAGCCCCGGTACTCGATCTCGACGTCGGCAAGCCGTCGCCGGGCCTTGTCGAAGAGGCTGACCGTGGCCACCGATGCCGCTCCCCTGTCTTCGATCATCCGCCTGAGGACCTTCAGAGTCAGCCCGGTATCGATGATGTCTTCGACCAAGATGACGTGCCGGTCGAAGACGGGGAGAGAGAGGTCCATGGCGATGCCGATTCGTCCGCTCTCCCCGAAGCGGTTC